>NZ_JFJW01000106.1:3231-26752 GCF_000611125.1 Cupriavidus sp. SK-4 | reverse complement strand
GCGCGGGGTGGAACCGGCGGTGTCGCTGGCGTGCGGACATGGACAATCTCTGTGCAGTCGGTGCCGGTGCGCGCTGCAGTGCGGCATGCGGCAGTCTCCCGCGCATTCTAGCGGCGCAGAATTGGGTGGGAACGTCGCGCGAAATTTTTCAGATCGGACTGTTGCCGCCTTAAATCGGCGTGGAGGCACCGGTCAGCCGGCCGGATGTGACGGCCTGGAGGGCGAGGCGGGCGGGGAGGGTGGCGTAGCCGGCATGGCCGGATGGGTGGGCGCCGGCCGGCGGCGCGTGAGCCACAGCAGCAGGGCACTGGCGGCCCAGCCGGTCACGAACACGGTGTCGCCGGCATGGTTCAGCCAGGTTGCCGCCGCGGGCGTGCCGGCCAGGGATGCCAGCCAGCCGGCCGGCAGGCGCGCCAGGATCCACAGGGCGACGGCGGGCACGCTGCCGTAGACGCCCGGTTGCCACCAGTGGGCCAGGAAGGGAGGGTGCCGCCCGGGGCGGCGCGGGATGCGCGGTACCACCGAAGTCTCCGGCCACGCATGGCGCGCGGGGCGTGCCGGTGGCATCAAGGCGTTGCAGGAGCCCGCCGGATGACACCGCCGGCGGGCTCACGGTTGCATCATAGGCTGATCGCCCCTGGCTGCGCTGCCGGTGCCCGAGGCACTGTGTGCGCCACGCCACGCTGGGTCCGGCCATTCAACTTTTTTGCACGACGTGTCCGCAAATGGCGCCCGTGCCCAGCGCGGATCTTTGCCAAACTGGACGCAGGTACACAAACAGTTTGAAGGTGGTCCTGCCATGCTTCCCTCGCTTTATATTTCCCACGGTTCCCCGATGCTTGCCATCGATCCCGGTCCCACCGGCGCCGCCTTCGATGCGCTGGGCGGGCAGTTGCGCGCCCGGCACCCGCGCGCAGTGCTGGTGATTTCGGCGCACTGGATCTACAGCACGCTGGCTGTCACCAGCCGCGAGCGCCAGGAAGCCTGGCACGACTTCGGCGGGTTCCCGCGCGAGCTGTACGCGCTGCGCTACGACGCCCCGGGCTCGCCGGTGCTGGCCGAGCGGGTCAAGGCCCTGGTCGAGGCGGCAGCGGTCCCTGGCGCCGGGTTTGTCGGCCAGGACGACGAGCGCCCGCTGGACCACGGCGCCTGGATGCCGATGCGCCACTTCTTCCCGGATGCCGACGTGCCGGTGGTGCAGCTGGCGCTGAACCCCTACCTGTCGCCCGCCACGCAGATCGAGATCGGCCGCGCGCTGGCGCCGCTGCGCGACGAGGGCGTGCTGGTGCTGGCGTCCGGCAGCTTCACGCACAACCTGCAGGAAGTGTTTGGCGGCGGCCGGCGCGACCAGCATGGGCCGCAGGCCGAGCCGTATGTGGAAGCCTTCCGCGGCTGGATGGCGGATGCACTCGACGAGGCCCTGGCCAGCGGCGATACCGGCCGCATTGCCGACTACCGCGCCCAGGCGCCGTATGCGCGCCGCGCGCACCCGACCGACGAGCACCTGCTGCCGTTCTTTGTGGCGCTTGGCGCGGCGTTGGGGCCGCAGGCTGCCAGTGGCGCAGGAGCGGTGCCGGCCAGCGTGTCGCGGGTTGCCGATGAAGTGACCTATGGCGTGCTCGCCATGGACAGCTTCGTGTTCGAGGGCCTGGGCGCCGGCGCGCCGCTGCGCGCGGCCGCCTGACGCCTTACCGCTCGGCCGTGGCCTGCGCCGCCGGCGTGCCGGCGCGCGCCGGCAGGTAGCGCCGTGCCGAGCGCGCGCCCGCCAGCGCAATCCAGCCCATCGTCAGCGCCACCAGCGCCAGCCCGATGCGCAGGTTGGCCAGGTGCGCCACCCCGCCGATCAGCACCGGTCCCAGCAGCAGCCCCAGGTAGGCAAAGCGCGCCACGCGCGAAATTGCTTCGGCCGGCGCCACGCCCGGCAGCCGCGAAGCGGCAACGAAGAAGATCGGCACCATATTGGCCGCGCCCAGCCCCATCAGCGTAAAGCCCGCCAGCGCGGCCAGCGGCAGCGGTGCCAGCAGCGCCAGCGCGATGCCGCCAAAGCCCAGCCAGGCACTGCCAGTCAGCGTGGCGCCGTCGCCCAGGCGTGCGCGCAGGCGGTCACCGCCGAAGCGTCCGCACGCCATCCCGCCCGAGAACGCGGCGTAGCCCAGGCTGATCCAGCCATCCGGCGCCTGCGCCACGTCGCGCATATAGACGCTGGTCCAGTCGTACATCGCGCCTTCGCCGACCAGGCCCAGGAACGCCAGCAGGCCCAGCAGCCACAGCGCGCGCACCGCGTGGTCGCGATGGTGGGCCGCCGATGGCAGCACCGGATGGTCCGCCAGCAGCCCGGGCACCGTACCGAGCGCCACCGCCGCGGTCACGCCTGCCATCATCGCCGCATGTGCCAGCGGCGCCACGTCCAGCGACAGCATCAGGCCGCCCGCACCCGCGCCGGCCATGCCCCCCAGGCTGAACATGCCGTGCAGCGCCGACATCACCGGCCGCGTGCGGCTGGCCTCGACGGTGGCCGCCTGTGCGTTCATGGCGACATCGAAGGCGGCATTGGCCATGCCGAACGCCACCAGCGCGGGCAGCAGCAGCCAGAACGATGGCATCGCCAGGATCGCCACCGTGGCCAGCGCAAACAGCAGCCCGCCCGTCATCGACGCCCGCGCGCTGCCCGCGCGTGCCACCCAGCGCCCGACCGGGCCCATCGCCAGGATGGCGCCGCCGGCCACGGCCAGCATCGCCAGAGACAGCATCGCGTCGGACAGGCCGAAGCGTGCCTTGACGGTGGGAATATGCACGCCCCACGTGGCAAAGGTGGCGCCATTGACGAAGAACAGCGCCATGGTGCCGCGCGTGGCGCGCGACACCGCGGCCGGCAAGGGCGCGGAGGCGGTCGGGGATTGCGGATCAGGCATGGGAGGGTGCGGCAGGCGGGGCGGCGGTGCCCCTGCAAAAGCCGTCATTGTCCCGCATCGGCGTGAGGCGGGTATGACAGCGCCGCGCTACCGGCCGGCGCCATCCACGCGCAGCAGCCCGCGCCGGTGCAGCGCGTAGCCGAAGGCCAGCAGCGCGCCCAGCGCCAGCGCCACCATCACCCACAGCATCAGCCAGTAGCCGCCGGCGGCACGCCACAGCAGCGCGCCCAGCCACGGCGCGGCGGCCTGCATCAGCAGCACCGGCGTCATCATCAGCCCGTTGAGCGTGGCGTAGTGATGGCGCGAGATCAGTTCCGGCATGGCCATCGCGCGCAGCATGGTGTTGACGCCGTTGGCGCAGCCGTACAGCACCGCGGCCAGCATCAGCCAGGCGCCGTGCCCCAGCGCAAAGCACAGCAGCCCGGCGCCCATCAGCGCATAGACCGGCAGCGACAGCCGCACCGGGTGGCGCACCCCGGCGCGCATCATCAGCATGCGGCCCGCTACCTGGGCCGGGCCGATCAGCGCGGCCACCACCAGTTGCTGCGCCACCGGCATGCCCTTCTCGGTCAGCATCGGGATCAGGTGCGCGCCCAGCAGCGAGGCCACCACCGCGGTCGCGGTAAAGGCCAGCACCACCGCCCAGAACACCGGCTGGCGCAGCGTGGCGCGGGCAATGTCGCGGCTGCCGGCCTGGCCGTCGGCGGGGGTCATGCCGGAATAAGTGGGATGCAGCGCGTAACGCATGCGCGCGTGCAGCGGCGCGCAGACCAGCAGGTTGAGCGCGGCGAAGCCGATCAGCGTCGGGCGCCAGCCCAGATGGATCACCAGCCATTGCGCCAGCGGCACGAAGATCGTGCTGGCAAAGCCGGCCATCAGCGTGACCACCACGATCGGCTTCTGGTACTGGTCGCCGTAGGCCTGGCGCAGCACCACGAAGGCGGGCTCGTACAGCGTGGTCGCCATGGCCAGCCCGATCGGCACCCACATCAGCAGGAACACCGGCTGCGACGGGGTCCATGCCCACAGCAGCAGGCCCAGCCCGGCCAGCACCGAGCCCGCGCCCATCACCTTGCGCGCCGGCGCGCGGTCCAGCAGCCGCCCCACCGCGAACGAGCACAACGCCCATACCAGCAGCCCCAGCGAATAGCCGCCCGCCAGGAAGGGCTTGGACCAGCCCAGGCTGCGGATCATGGGGTCGATGAAAACGGTGAAGGCGAAGAACAGCGTGCCCCAGGAGATGGTCTCGGTCAGGCCGAGGATCCAGACCAGCCGGCGCGGCGGCGTGGCGGGGTGCGCGGGTCCGGTGCGTGCCGGGCTGGCGTCTGGGTCTGTGCTGGCGGCGTCCGCGTCGGAGCTGGCTTCTATTGTTGTCATGGCGGGCCCGGCGACGGTGGTCGCCATGGGTGGCGGCGCGTGGGGCCAGTCGGAAATTGTAGCGATCCCGCGCGCACTCCGCGCGCGGGGCACGCGCGTTACTGTGCGGTCACCGGCGCGGGCGGTCCCTTGAGCTCGACCACGTTGCCGTCCGGATCGCTCACATAGAGCGACGGTCCCTTGCCTTCGGCGCCGAAGCGCTGCGCCACCTCGCCGGCGTCCACGCCATGCCGCGCCAGGTGCGCCCGCACCGCGTCGGCATCGAACGGGTCGATGCGCAGGCAGAAATGGTCCAGGTTGCGGCCCTCCGCACCCGGTCCCGCGCCGCCGGCGCGGCCGAGCGGGCCGTCGAGCGCGACCAGGTCGATCAGCCCGCTGCCCGCGCGCAACTGCGTCAGGCCCAGCTCGGTTTGCTCGCGCTCCACGCTGCAGCCGAGCACCTCGACATAGAAGCGCCGCAGCGCGTCTACGTCGGCGCTGCGCAGTACCAGGTGGTCGATGCCCAGGATGCGGAACATGGCGGCCTCAGTGGTGCAGTCCGTCGTAGTCGATGACCTTCAGGCTGTCCAGGTCGACATTGTCCAGGCAGCGCACATTGACCGCGGCCATCGGCTTGCCGTCCTTGTCCTGTCCGTCCGCATACGGGCCGCAGCCGCACACCGGGCAGAAGCGGTGCGCGATCTTCATGGTGTTGAAGCGGTAGGTGGAGGCATTGCTCTCCGGCGTTTCCAGCTTGAACGTCGCGCGCGGCACGAACCACAGCAGGTGGCCGCGCCGGCGGCAGATCGAGCAGTTGCAGCGGATCACGCTGGGGATGCTGTCGGCCTCCACCTCGAAGGCAATGGCGCCGCAGTGGCAGCTTCCGTGGAAAGTCATGTCCCGTCTCCTTGTTGTCGGTCCGGCGTGCCCACTAAATATCGGGAATCAGTCGTTTGCCCAGGCTGACCGCCTCGTCGGGCGCATAGCCCAGCTTGTCGTAGAAATCGATCACGGCGCGGTTGCCTGCGCGTACCAGCAAGTTGATCTTGGGGCAGCCGCGCTCGATCAGCAGCTGCTCGGCATGCGCCATCAGCATGCGCCCGTACCCCTTGCCCTGCAGGCCGGGCTGTACCGCCAGATAGTAGACCCAGCCGCGATGCCCGTCGAACCCGACCATGGCAGTGGCGACGGGATGGCCGTCGATGTCGCCGACCAGGAACAGCTCAGGCTGCGCGGTCAGCTTGCGCGCAATATCGCGCTGGGGGTCGTTCCACGGACGGGTCAGGCCGCAGGCCTGCCACAAGGCAATGACGCAGGATTGGTCTTCAGGTCGGAAAGGACGGATCAGCATGCTTGGTGGTGCGCCGCAATATGCCGGCACATTGTTAGCTTTTTGACAGTGTAGCGCCGCTGCGGGTGCCACAATGCCCACAAAACATGACGAGACGATGCGCGGCCATCGCGCACGCTCCCACAACAGGAGACCCGCATGAGCGACACCCAAGCGCCTGCACGCGCCACCTTCAGCCATATGGAACACGGCACCCGCGACGACTGGGCCGCCATCTCCGCCGAGTTCATGCCGTTCGCGCGGGCGCTGCCGGATCGCGTGCTGGCGCACCTGCGCCTGCTGGATGGCGATTGCGGCGGTTTCCCCGTGGACCGGCTCACGCATTCGCTGCAGACTGCGACGCTCGCGCACCGCGACGGCCAGGACGAGGAATACGTGGTCTGCGCGCTGCTGCACGATATCGGCGATACGCTCGGCAGCTTCAACCATCCCGATATCGCCGCCGCCATCCTCAAGCCATTCGTCAGCCCCGAGAACCTGTGGATGGTGGAAAAGCACGGCGTGTTCCAGGGCTACTACTTCTTCCATCACCTCGGCCTGGACCGCAACCTGCGCGAGCAATACCGCAACCAGCCCGAGCTGTTCGAGCGCACCGCGGAGTTCTGCCGCAAGTACGACGGCGCCGCCTTCATGACGGACTACGACACGCTGCCGCTGTCGTTCTTCGAGCCGATGGTGCGGCGCGTGCTGGCGCAGCCGAAAAAATCGATGTACGTAAAGCCGGGCGAAGCGACGCTCGCGCAGCCCTGAAAGCACAACGGCCTCGCTTCATGCAAAGCGAGGCCGTCGTGTGATGCGGCGCCGGTCAGGCCGCGCGCTGTGCCGTCTCCGGATGCCGGAACTGCTCCAGCAGCTTCGCCCAGCGCCCGCGCACCGCTTTCAGGTTGTTTTCCTTGATGTGGCCGAAGCCGCGGATGTCATCCGGCAGGTTGGCCAGCGTCACGGCGGTGTCGTAGTTGGCCGCATTCAGGCCCGCCACCAGTTCATCCAGCAACGCCCGATACTCGCCGATCAGCGCGCGTTCCGTGCGGCGCTCCTCGGTCTTGCCGAAGAGATCGAACATCCCCCCGCGCAGCCCTTTCATCTTCGCCAGCACGCGGAACGCTGTCATCGTCGACGGACCGAACTTGCGCTTGACCAGTTGACCCTTGTCATCGCGCTTCGAGGTCATCGGCGGTGCCAGCCAGAAGTTGAGCTGGTAGTCCTTGCCCGGCTCGCCTTCGAACTGCGCACGCAGCTTGTCGAGGAAGACAGGGTCGGTATAGAGCCGTGCCACCTCATACTCGTCCTTGTACGCCATCAGCTTGGCCAGGTTGCGCGCCGCGGCCTCGGTCAGCGGCAGGGCCTTGCCGCTGCCAGCCAGCGCGCTCTCGGCCGCGCGCACGCGGTCGATGGCTTCGCGGTAGGTACGGGCGTAGGCGGCGTCCTGGTAGGCCGTCAGGTGTTCCATGCGGCGGGCGATCAGCTTCTCCAGCATCGCGCCGGTCGAGGTCGGCAGCTTCACAACTTCTGCGCCTTCGGCGGTGGTCTTCAGCTTGCCGGTCAGCGACAGCACGTGCTCGGGGTCGTGCGCCATATGGCGGCCCCAGTCGAACGCGGCCTTGTTCTTCTCGACAGCCACGCCGTTCAGCTCGATGGCGCGCTCCAGCGCTTGCAGCGTCAGCGGGATCCAGCCCTTCTGCCAGGCGTAGCCCAGCACCAGCGGGTTGGTGTAGATGGCATCGCCCAGCAGCGCCACGGCCAGGCCGCTGGCGTTGATGAAGTCGCACTTCTCGCCCACGGCGGTGCGCACGTCCTGTTCGGCCGACAGCCCCGGGAACTGCCACTTCGGGTTCTTGATGAAATCCGCCGTCGGCGTCTGCGCGGTGTTGACTACGGCGCGGGTGCGGCCGGCCTGTGTCTTGGAGATGACTTCGTCGGTGGCCGACACGATCGCATCGCAGCCGATCACCAGGTCCGCTTCGCCCATCGCGATACGCGTGGCATGCAGGTCGTCCGGGCGCGCGGCCAGCTGCACGTGCGACAGCACCGCGCCGCCTTTCTGCGCCAGCCCCGCCATGTCGAGCACGGTGACGCCCTTGTTCTCCAGGTGCGCGGCCATGCCCAGCAGGCCGCCGATGGTCACCACGCCGGTGCCGCCCACGCCCGTCACCAGGATGCCGTAGGCGCGGCGGATCGGTGGCAGTTCCGGCTCAGGCAGCGCGGGCAGGGTATCCATCGACACGCCATGCTGCTCGGGCTTGCGCACCTGCGCGCCTTCGGCCGTGACAAAGCTGGGGCAGAAGCCGTTCAGGCACGAGAAGTCCTTGTTGCACGACGACTGGTTGATCTGGCGCTTGGTGCCGAAATCCGTTTCCAGTGGTTCCACCGACAGGCAGTTGGACTTGACCGAGCAGTCGCCGCAGCCTTCGCACACCGCGTCGTTGATAAAGGCGCGGCGTTGCGGATCCTCCATCGTGCCGCGCTTGCGGCGGCGGCGCTTTTCGGTGGCGCAGGTCTGGTCGTAGAGCAGGATGGAACAGCCCGGCACTTCACGCAGTTCGCGCTGCACGCTGTCGAGCTGGTCGCGGTGATAGATGGTGATGCCCTCGGGCAGCTTGATCGCGGCGTTGTACTTCTCTGGCTGGTCGCTGACGATGACGATCTTCTTCGCGCCTTCGCTATGCACCTGCCAGGCGATGTCACGCACCGAGAGCTGGCCGTCCACCGGCTGGCCGCCAGTCATGGCGACCGCATCGTTGTAGAGGATCTTGTAGGTGATGTTGACGTTGGCCGCGATCGACGCGCGGATCGCCAATAGGCCGGAGTGGAAGTAGGTGCCGTCGCCCAGGTTGGCGAACACGTGCTTGTCGCCCGCGAACGGCGCCTGGCCGATCCACGCCACGCCTTCGCCGCCCATCTGGCTGAACGTGCTGGTATTGCGGTCCATCCACACCGTCATGTAGTGGCAGCCGATGCCGGCCAGCGCACGCGAGCCTTCGGGAACATTGGTCGAGGTGTTGTGCGGGCAGCCCGAGCAGAACCACGGCTTGCGCTCCGCCGTCACGCGCGGCGTGGCCAGCGCCTTTTCCTTGGCCTCGATGATGGCCAGGCGCGCGGTGATGCGCGCGCGCACGTCCATCGGCAGCTCGAACTTGTCCAGCCGCGTGGCGATGGCCTTGGCGATGATCGCCGGCGACAGCTCATAGTGCGCCGGCAGCAGCCAGTTGCTTTGCGGGATCGACCATTCGCCGCCCGCGTTGTCCTTCTCGTCAAACTTGCCGTAGACCTTGGGGCGCACGTCGTCGCGCCAGTTGTACAGCTCTTCCTTGAGTGCGTACTCCATGATCTGGCGCTTCTCTTCGACCACCAGGATTTCCTGCAGGCCTTCGGCAAAGGCGCGCGCGCCGTGCGCCTCCAGCGGCCACACGCAGCCGACCTTGTACAGGCGGATGCCGATCTGCGAGCAGGTGGCATCGTCCAGGCCCAGGTCGGCCAGCGCCTGGCGCGTGTCGAGGTAGGCCTTGCCGCCGGTCATGATGCCGAAGCGCGCGTGCGGCGAATCGATCTCGATGCGGTCGATCTTGTTGGCGCGCACATAGGCCAGGCCCGCGTACCACTTGTAGTCGAGCAAGCGTGCTTCCTGTTCCAGCGGCGGGTCCGGCCAGCGGATGTTCAGGCCGCCCTGCGGCATGATGAAGTCATCCGGCAGCACGATCTGCACGCAGTGCGGATCCAGCTCCACCGAGGCCGACGATTCCACCACGTCGGTCACGCACTTCATCGCCACCCATAGCCCGGAGTAGCGGCTCATGGCCCAGCCGTGCAGGCCGTAGTCCAGGTACTCCTGCACGTTGGACGGATACAGCACCGGCAGGCCGCAGGCCTTGAAGATGTGCTCGGACTGGTGCGCCAGTGTCGAGGACTTGGCCGAGTGGTCATCACCGGCCAGCACCAGCACGCCGCCGTGCTTCGACGATCCCGCCGAGTTGGCGTGCTTGAACACGTCACCGGTGCGGTCCACACCCGGTCCCTTGCCGTACCACATGCCGAACACGCCATCGAATTTGGCATCCGGATACATGTTCACTTGCTGCGAACCCCACACCGAGGTCGCGGCCAGATCCTCGTTGAGGCCGGCCTGGAACACGATGTTGTGCGCGGCGAGGTGCTTCTTGGCCTTCCACAGCGACAGGTCCAGCGCGCCCAGCGGCGAGCCCCGGTAGCCGGAGATAAAACCGGCGGTATTCAGGCCGGCGGCGCGGTCGCGTTCCTGCTGCAGCATCGGCAGGCGTACCAGGGCCTGCGTTCCGCTGATATAGATGCGGCCACGCTCCAGCGTGTATTTGTCTTCTAGGGAAACGTTTTCGAGCGCGCGGCGGATGGCGTCGCTGACCGGGGAGGTCAGGGGGGCATTCATAGGTGCTCCTCTATGGGCGTGCTGTCGGGATCACCGACACCTACAGTTGTGGGCGACCGCCTCATGACCTCTTGTGAAGGTGTTGGACGGTCGTGTCTCTGCGCGGCATGGTAGCACCGCCACAAAATCGGCGGTACCTTGCAATGCAGCACAAAGCGTGCCCGTCGCGCCCGTGATTTCCCGTATGGACAGGGGTTCGCGTGTACACTGCGTTGCATCGAGATGGCCCGTGCCGCTGCCGGGCTGCCTGCGATGCACCACATCTGCACAGCCAGCCTGGTGCAACCTGATTTCCGATTGCCCGTCCTGATGTACGCATGAGACGGGCAAACCAGTGACTACCTGAACATGACCAATTCCCCCCGCCAGGGCACCGCGACCCTGGCCGTGCTGATCGACGCCGACAACGCGGCGCCCGCCATCGTCGAAGGCCTGCTGGCCGAGGTCGCCAAGTACGGCGTGGCCGCCGTCAAGCGCATCTACGGCGACTGGACCCGGCCCAACCTGGCCGGCTGGAAGGAGCGGCTGCTGTCGCACTCGATCCAGCCGATCCAGCAGTTCCGCTACACCGTGGGCAAGAACGCCACCGACAGCGCCATGATCATCGACGCCATGGACCTGCTGTACACCGGACGCTTCGACGGCTTCTGCATCGTCTCCAGCGACAGCGACTTCACCCGGCTGGCTTCGCGCATCCGCGAGCAGGGGCTGACCGTGTACGGCTTTGGCGAGCGCAAGACCCCCAAGCCCTTTGTCACCGCCTGCGACAAGTTCATCTACTCCGACGTGCTGCGCGCCGACGCGGATACGGAAGGGGCCGAAGGCGTCGACGGGGCTGCCGCGCCCACGCGCAAGCGCAGCACCGGCGAGCTGCGCCAGGACTCGCGCCTGGTGCGCCTGCTGCAGAGTGCGGCGCAGGCGGTGTCGGACGAGGACGGCTGGCTGACGCTGGGCAGCATGGGCAACCACATCGCCAAGCAGGCGCCGGAATTCGACTCGCGCAACTACGGGTACGGCAAGCTTTCGGAGCTGGTGCAGGCCACCGGCCTGTTCGAGGTCGAGACCCGCAACGGCGGCAACAACAAGACCATCTGGGTGCGCCTGAAGAAGCGCGCCAAGGGCGGTGGCGAGGGCGATGGCCGCGGCCAGCAGCAGTCGCAACAACAACCGCAACAGCAGCAGCGTCCGGCGCAGCCTGAAGCACGCCGCCAGCCGGCACCGGCGCCCGTGCCTGCGGATCAGCCTGCGCCCGTCGTGGCCCAGCCAGCGGCGGTGCCTGAGCCTGCGCCAGTGCGCGAACCCGAGATCGAGCTGTCTGTCGTCGCCGCCGAAGTGGTCGAGCCGGACCCGGTGGCCGAGCCGGTGGCGGAGGCAGCGCCGCAGGCTGAGTCCAAGGCCCGTCCCGCACGCAAGCGCGCCACGCGCCGCCCCGACGTGACGCTGAGCGAAACCCCGTGGCCGATCGACCAGTCGATCTTTGCCGCGCCGGGCACGACGGTGCTGTCGGCGCAGGTTGAACCGCTGCCAGAGGCCCAGCCCCAGCCTGAAGCAGCCGCTGCCGAAGCGGCGCCCGCCCGGGCACCGGCCAGGAAGACGCGCAAGCGCCCGGCCAAGAAAGCGGAGTGATGTGGCCGGCCGGCGCAATGCCGGCCCTACCCGCCAAAGAAACCGCCGGCTTCGCGCCGGCGTTTTCTTTGGCGGAGGTACTTACCGCACCAGCTGGTTGATTTCGATGATCGGCATCAGCACCGCCAGCACGATCAGCAGCACCACCACGCCCATGGTCAGGATCAGCAGCGGCTCCAGCAGGCTGGTCAGGAACAGCGTGCGGCGTTCCAGCTCCTGCGCCTCGCCCTGGGCGGCGCGGTCCAGCATCACCGGCAGGTTGCCGGTGGCCTCGCCGGAGCGGATCAGGTGCACCAGCACCGGCGGGAACTGGTTCTGCGCCGCCAGCGCGCGCGCCAGCGAGGCGCCTTCGCGCACGCGCGTGTTGGCGTCTTCCACGTTGGCGCGCAGCGCCTCGTTGGTCAGCGTCTCGCCTGCCGCCTGCAGGCTGCGCAGGATCGGCACGCCGGCCGACACCAGGATCGCCAATGTGCCGGCGAAACGCGCGGTGTTGTAGCCCCGGATCAGCTTGCCCAGCAGCGGTGCCGTCAGCAGCCAGCGGTGCCATTCCAGCCGCACCGCGGGCTGCTTCAGCACGCTGCGGATCGTGAACGCTGCCGCCGCCAGCACCGCCAGCGCCGCCCACCACCAGTTGCGCACGAAGTCTGACAGGGCCAGCATGACGATGGTCAGCATCGGCAGCTTCTGCTTGGTATTGGCGAACACGCTCACCACCTGCGGCACCACATACGACAGCAGGAAGATCACGATGGCGAACGCCACCACCGTGACGATGGCGGGGTAGGTGAAGGCCAGCCGGATCTTGGAGGTCAGGGTGTTGCGCGACTCGATATAGCCGGCCAGCCGCTCCAGCACCAGTCCCAGGTGGCCGGAGTGCTCGCCGGCCGAGACCAGCGCGCGGTAGATGTCGGGGAAGTCGCGCGGGTGCTGCGCCAGCGCCACCGACAGCGAGCTGCCGCCCATCACCTCGGCGCGGATGCCGGCCAGCAGTTCGTGCACGTAGGCGCGTTCGGCCTGGTCGGCCAGTGCGCCCAGTGCCTCATCCAGCGGCAGGCCGGCCACGATCAGGCTGGCGAGCTGGCGCGTAAACAGCGCCTGCTCCTGCGTCGACAGCTTGCGCGCGAACAGCTGGCTGCCGCGGCGCGGTGCCAGGCCGGCGCCGGCCAGCGGGTCGACGGTCAGCGGTGTCAGCCCGCGCGCGCGCAATTGCGAGCGCGCCTGGCGCGGGCTGTCGGCCTCGATCACGCCGCGGTCGGTCTTGCCGGCGGCGTCGGCGGCTTCATAGCGGAAGGCTGGCATCCGGGCGGCTCCGCTTTAGTCGCGCGTCACGCGCAGCACTTCCTCAAGCGAGGTCGCGCCGCTGTCGACCCAGCGCTGCGCGTCGCCGCGCATGGTGTGCATGCCGTGCGCCAGCGCCACCTGCTTGATCTCGGACTCCGGCGCCTGCCGGTGGATCATGGTGCGGATCTCGTCACCGACGGTCAGCAGCTCATAGACGCCCATTCGCCCCTGGTACCCGGACTGGCCGCACTTGTCGCAGCCCACCGGGTGCCACACGGTCTGCAGCGGCTTGCCCTGCGCGTGCAGCACCTCGGCCTCGGCGGCAGTGACCTCGATCACCTCCTCGCGCTTGCAGTGCTGGCACAGGCGGCGTACCAGCCGCTGCGCCAGCACCCCCAGCAGCGACGACGACAGCAGGAACGGCTCGATCCCCATGTCGACCAGCCGCGTCACCGCCGAGGCCGAGTCGTTAGTGTGCAGCGTGGCCAGCACCAGGTGGCCGGTCAGCGAGGCCTGCACCGCGATCTGCGCGGTTTCCAGGTCGCGGATTTCGCCGATCATGACCACGTCCGGGTCCTGGCGCAGGATCGCGCGCAGGGCCTTGCCGAAAGTCATGTCGATGCGCGCGTTGACCTGGGTCTGGCCGATGCCGTCCAGGTCGTACTCGATCGGGTCTTCCACCGTCATGATGTTGGTGGTGCGCGCATCCAGCCGCGACAGCGCCGCATACAGCGTGGTGGTCTTGCCCGAGCCGGTCGGCCCGGTCACCAGCACGATGCCGTGCGGCTGGCGGATCAGGTGGTCGAAGCCGCGCAGCGTGCCGGGCGCCATGCCCAGCTTGGCCAGGTCGAGCCGGCCCGCTTCCTTGTCCAGCAGGCGCAGCACCGCGCGCTCGCCGTGGCCGGTGGGCAGGGTCGAGACCCGCACGTCGACCGGGCGCCCGCCCACGCGCAGCGTGATGCGGCCGTCCTGCGGCAGGCGTTTCTCGGCGATGTCGAGTTGCGCCATGATCTTGATGCGCGAGATCAGCGCGCCATGCAGCGCTTTCTTGGGCCGCACCACGTCGCGCAGCGTGCCGTCCACGCGGAAGCGCACCACCGACGACGACTCGAACGGCTCGATATGGATATCCGAAGCGCCTTCGCGCGCGGCCTGCGTCAGCAGCGCATTGATCATGCGGATGATCGGCGCGTCGTCCTCGGATTCAAGCAGATCCTCCACCGCCGGGATGTCCTGCATCAGGCGCGACAGGTCGACCTCGCCTTCGACCTCGCCCACCACCTGCGCGGCGCTGCCGGCGTCCTGGCGGTTGTAAGCATCGGCCATGGCGAGTTCCAGCGCTTCGGGCTCCAGCACGCGCAGGCGCAGTGCGCCGTGCACGCGCGCGATCTCGGCCAGCGCGGTCGCAGAGGTGGCGCGGGTCACCCAGACTTCCAGTCCATCAGGGCGCTGGTGCGCGACCAGCAGCGGCGCCTCGCGCGCAAAACCGTACGTGACCAGCCGCGCCGCCATCGGCGAAGGCGGCTCCAGGGTCTCGGCCGGCGCGTTGGCGCCGGCGGGCAGGGCAGTTTGGACTTCGCTGGCCATGTCGGGGCTTAGTTCTGGAGCGCAGACTCGCCGCGCGGGTTCAGCGGCTGGGGTGCGTTCGCCGGTGGTTGCGGCAGCTGCTGCGGTGCCGGCTGCATGGGCTGTGGCTGGCCCGGCTGCGGGGCATTCTGCGGAAGGGTCTGCTGCAGCGGCAGCGGGGCGGCAAGCGGACCGTTTGCACGCGGATCGATGAACGGCGTGGACGGTGCATCGGCCGGCGGCAGCAACGGCGTGTTGGTATCACGCACCATGATGTTAGGCGAAACAAAGCCCTGCTGCTGTGCGCGCATATAGTCGTAGCGGTCCTGCGTCAGGCGGTCGGCGGCGCCGGCCGTGCGCATCACATAGGGGCGCAGGAACACCAGCAGGTTGGTCTTGGCGCGGTTCTTGTTCTCGTAGCGGAACAGGCCGCCGATCCATGGGATGTCGCCCAGCAGCGGCACCTTCTGCACGCCGTCGCCGTACGAGTCCTCGATCAGGCCGCCCAGCACGATGATCTGGCCGTCGTCGACCAGCACATTGGTCTCGATCGAGCGCACATTGGTGGTCGGGCCCTGGATCAAGTTGGCGGTCGCCTGCACCACGTTCGACGATTCCTGGAAGATCTGCATCTTCACCAGCCCGCCGTCGGTGATCTGCGGCTTCACGCGCAGCGTGATGCCCACGTCCTTGCGGTCGAAGGTCTGGAACGGCGTGACCGAGGCCGCGCCGCCGGTCTGGGCATAGGAGCCGGTGGTGATCGGGATGTTCTGGCCGATCAGGATCTTGGCTTCCTCGTTCTCCAGCGTGATCAGGTTCGGCGTGGACAGCAGGTTGACGCTGCCGTTGGAGCCCAGCGCGCGCAACAGCGCGCCCAGCCCCATGGCCTTGTTGACGATGCCCAGGTTGAGGCCGCCGATGTCCTGCACCAGCCCCTGCGCCGCGGCGATGCCGGCGGTGCGGTTGCTGTCGGCCAGCGCCCCGGCCAGGGTCAGGTTCAGGATGTTCTGTCCGCCGGTGCCGAAGTTGGTGCCGGCAAAGACGTTGTTGTTGCCGCCCGGCGAGCTGATCAGGCCCTGCCACTGGATGCCGAGCTCGCTGGCCTGCGTGGAGGTCACCTCGACGATCATCGATTCGATGTAGACCTGCGCGCGGCGCGCGTCGAGGTCGTCGATGACGCCGCGCAGGTTGCGGTACACCGGCTCGCTGGCGGTGATGATGAGCGAGTTGGTGGACGGGTCGGCCTGGATGATGCCGCCGGTGGTCGGCTGGGTGCTGGTGCCGAACGACGCGGCGAAGGCCGAGTTGCCGTAGGCGCCGCCCGTGCCTCCCGCCGCGCCGGTGCCGCCGCGCATGCTGGTCTGGGCGGTGGCGCCGCCGCCGGTGAACTGGCCGCCGGCAGGCGTCGAGACACTGGTCATGCCCCCCGCGCCGCCGATCCCGCCGGCCTGCCCGCCGGGCTGGGTGGCGCTGGCAAAGCTGCTGTCGGCGGCGACAATGGCGCGCAGCGTGGCCGCCAGCTTGACCGCATCGGCGTTCTTCAGCGGCACTACCCAGATATTGCCCGGGCGTGCATAGGGCTGGTCGAGCTTCTCGATCAGGTGGCGCGCCTGCTGCAGGCGTGCGCGGCTGGTGGCGCGGATCATCAGCGAATTGCTGCGCGGCTCCGCCACCACCGAGGTGCGCAGGCTGGCGTCGACGCCCGGTGCGGCGCCGCCGGCGGCGCCCGCGGCGCCGGGGTCGAGCAGCTTCTGCAGCACCGCCGCGGTATCGCTGGCCAGGGCGTGCTTGAGCGGCACCAGCTCGACCTCGCCCGAGGCCGGCGCATCGACCGCGGCAATGATGCGCGCCAGCCGGCGCAGGTTGTCGGCGTAGTCGGTGATGACCAGCGTGTTGTTGGCCGGGTAGGCGGTGATGGTGTTGTTGGGCGCGATCATCGGCCGCAGCACCGGCACCAGGTTGTTGGCCGATTCATAGTTCAGCCGGAACACCTGCGTCACCACCTGGTCGCCGCGGCTGGGGCTGGCGCCGATCACCGTGGGCGAGCCCTGCAGCTTGGCGTCGGCCTCGGGCACGACCTTGGTGAAGCCGTTGCTCTCGACCATGGCATAGCCCTGCATGCGCAGCACCGAGCCCAGCGTCTGCAGCGCCTGCGCGCGCGAGACCGGCTGCTCGGGGACCAGGTTGACCGTGCCCTTCACGCGCGGATCGATCACGAAGTTCTTGCCGGTGGCCTGGCCGACCGCCTTGATCACCGAATCCAGGTCGGCGTTGACGAAGTTCAGCACCACCTGGTCGCGGTTGGACGGCGTGATGTCGGGCGGCGCGGGCGGGGTGCCGGTGCGCGCGCCGGGCTGGGCCCACAACGGCGCGGGCGCCAGCAGCGAGAGCCCGCACAGCAGGGCCACGGCGCGGGCGCAGGCGGTATGGAAAACAGGTCGGATGGCGTGGGTTTTCATAGTCATTTCCGGGCGCTCCTGGATTGGCCTGGCATCAGAAGCGCAGCCTTGTCACATGGTTGTCTCGTCGTCCCAGCAGGCTCAGCAGGCTGGTCAGTTGCGTTGCCGCTTCGGGCTCGGCGTGCGCGGTGCCCTCGAAGCGCGCCTGCCGCCCCAGCGTGCCGCTGCCCTCCAGGTGCAGCGGTCCGGCGATGGTGCTCAGCTGCAGCTTGCCGCCACCCTCGCCGGTCCAGTCGAGTTCGGCGCGGTAGCTGCCCAGCGGGCGCAGCCGGCTCACGGCCGACGACACCTGTTCGATGCGCAGCGTCATATGGCCGCTCATGCCCTGGCCCGAAAAGCGCCCCTGCAGCGTGGACCAGTCCACGCGCATCAGGCCGTCCGGGCGCAGCGTATTGAACGGCGCGCCGATGCCTTCGAGCAGCGCCGCGGGCAGCCGGATGGCGCCTGCCTGCGCGCTCCAGCCGCCGGGGGTCACGGTGATGGCGACCGGCGCGGCCATGGCCTCGGAGTGGCTCACCACCAGGCGCGCGCTGCCGCCCAGCAGCGGCCAGAACGCCAGCGTCCATTGCAGCCGGCCGGGCAGCACGGTCGCGGTCTGGCTGCCGGCGCCGGCTGACAGCGCCAGCGTGGCGCTGCCATGCCAGAGCGAGCCGCTGGCATCGGCCAGCAGTACCCGTCCCTGCGTCTGCGTGGCCACGCGCGCGGCGATCCAGGTCGCAGGCAGCATCGCCACCACGGTCACCGCGGCGCTCGCCAGGCCAAGCCCCAGCCAGCGCAGGCGCCGCCATGCGGCTGGCTGACGCAGCTTGCGGCGCGGCAGGCGCAGCGTTTCCAGCCGTACCATCAGCTGCGGCCGCCCGGACCCTGCAGGGTCGCGCTGACGTTCACCAGCGCCGTGGCGCCGACATAGACGATGCGGGCGTCGATCACTTTCATGCGCTGCTGCTGGCGCACGTCCTGCAGCCAGCCACTGACCGCGCCGAAGGGCACCTTGTCCAGCTGCACCTGCACGCTGTTGTCGGCGCCGGCGGCCAGCCGGGTCGCCTTCAGGCCATGCTGGCCCAGGCTGTCCTGCAGCGCCTGCGTGAGCGCGTCGCCGCGCAGCGACGGCGCCGGCGTGGCCTTCAGGCCGCGGGCTTCCTGCGCCAGGGATTCCATTTCGGCCAGGTCGGCGCGCAGCTTGGGCAGGTTGCGCGCCAGGCGCTCGCGGCCGTCGGCGGCCGGCTCCCACAGCACCAGGTAGCCGACCACCAGCGCCAGCAGCGCGCCGCCGCCGGCCAGGATGGCCTGTTCGCGCGGGTTGCGCGCCGACCAGAAGGCGTTGAAGCGCTCCTGCCACGCCTGTGGCACGGACGGGCGCAGCCGCGCCAGACGCGTGCGCAGCGCAGAGGTCGCGCCTGGCCGGCTGGCGCGTGGCGTCTGGCTTCGGGCTGTGTCTTTCATGGGGTTCATGCTTGCTGGTGGGCCCGCTTACAGGCCGGGCCTGACGGTCCAGCGCGAGCCGGGCGTCACCGGGGTGCCTGCGCTGCTGCTGGTACTGCCAGCGGCACCTCCGGCCTTGTCTTCTTCCATCTGCAGCCCGGCCTGGCGCGCGGCGCTGCGCAGGCCGGCCGTGTCCGTGCCCGGCTTGAGCGTCACCACCAGCATGCGGCCGCGGTACTCCAGCGCCTGCAGCGCGTCGGGCGGCAGCCTGCGCGCGGCCTGGGCAAAGCGGTCGGCCAGCGGCAGGAAGTCTTCCGGCGTGCTGCGGCCGCTGGCGGTGCGCAGCTGCTCGACCTGCCGCCGCATCTGCAGGGGCGCGTCGAGCACGGTCTGGATCTGCGGGAAGGCGCCGCGCAGCGCCTGCAGCTGTGCGGCTTCCAGCCGCTGCTGCTCGCGCCGCAGCAGCAGCCAGTGCGTGTTCATGCCAATGACCTGCACCAGCACGATGCCCGCCAGCAATGCCAGCGGCACGCGCCATGCCACCAGGTTCCAGCGGTCGGCTCGGCCCTGCGCGAATTCAAACTGCGCCAGGTCCAGCGCCGGCTCGCGCAGGCAGTCCAGCGCGCCTTCGATCCACAGGTGCCAGCTGGCGCGGGCGGCCTGGCGCAGCTCGGGCACCGGCGCCGCGGCGGCAGCGTCGGCATCGGCATACCAGGTGCCGGCGGGCGCAAGCGCCTGCCACGCGGCCAGGGCATCGTCGCCCAGCAGCAACCCGTAGCCGGCGTGTGCGCCGGTGCGCACGGTCAGTTGCCACTGGCGTGCGGCGTCGGCGGTGGTGCCGGGCAGTTCGCCGCTTAACTCATCGCCCAACTCGCCGCTCCGGGCGAGGGCGCTGGCGGCGGCTTCGACCACCAGCGCGGCTGCCGGCGCCGGCGCGTCGGCGCTCGCCAGTGACGGCTCGGTGCTGGCTTCGGCGGCGGAAGCCAGCGGCACGCACAGCTGCGCGGCCAGCACATGGCGGCGCCGGTGGCGGTGTTCGGCAAAGGCGTCGAGCACGGCGCGCAGCCAGGCGCGGTCGGCCACCATCAGCAGCCGCCGGCGCGGTCCGCGCGCGGCGCTGCCGTCCAGGGCAGGGCCCACGCCGATATGGCACGGCTGCGCATCGGTCGCGAGCGCGTCCTCGACCAGGTTGGGCAGTGCCTGTTTCAAACGGGCGGGCGGCAGCGGCGGCACGCTGGCGGTGGTCAGCAGTACGTCGCTGGCGGCGAGGATCAGCACCAGGCGCTCGGCCGCGGGCAGGTCAGCGATGCGGGCGTGGCCTTCGCGCAACACTTCCGGCGTCGCACGGGCCTGGCCACGCCGCGCCGTGTCGGCCGTGGCCGTGCGCACCAGCGCGAACGGCAGGGTGCCGAACTGCCACGGTTGCGGCTGGTCATGTGGCCGGTGTGGCAGGCGGACGTACAGGGTGGTGCTCAAGGTTTCCTTGCTTTGGCGTCAGTGGAACGGCTCGGGCAGGCGCATGGCCGGTTGGGATGCGCCCTGGATCGCCCCGGAGTCGGAAACATGCCGGGGTGCGGGGACGCCGGCGGGCGGCCAGCAAGGCCGGACGGCGGCGGGTGGGCTGGTGCCACGCTCGCGCCAGCGCCGCAGCATACCTTGCCTGTGTGACTAAACCGCGTCAATACCATTCTCCCCGGTTGCTTGCGCGTGCAAATTCGGCCTGTCGCCTGGCCTGGTCGGCGCTGGTCAGCGCAGGTCCGGCAGCCGGTCCGCATCCTGGATCCAGACTACGCGGGTGGTGTTGGCCGTGCCCAGCGGCTCGCCGCGGAAGACCAGCGAAACCTGCAGCCGGGTGGCGCGCTCGTGCCGCACCAGTCCGTAGACCAGGAAGTAGTGCGTGCGCACGTCGAGCAGGTTGCCGAGGTTGGCGGCATCCGCCTGCGGCGCCACCGCGGCCAGCTGGGTCTGCAGGTTGCCCAGGTTGTTGAAGTAGGCGCGGTCGCGCTGGCGCACCAGTTCGCGCGCGCGCTCCAGCGGCAGCTTGTTGATGACCGCGGCCAGCACCTCGGCCTCGGCGGTGTTGGCGTTGACCGGCGTGCGCTCGGGCAGCACGGTGACAAAGGGCTCCAGCACCGCCACCATCTCCGGCGTGTAGCCGGGCAGCGCCATCAGCCCCTGCACGCTGTCCAGCGGGCGCGGCGACGGCTGCCCGCTGGCATTGCCGCCCTGCGCGGCCTGCAGCATGTAGCGCGCCGTGGTCTCGGCCAGCGACGGGTTCAGGCCGACCGTCTCCAGCAGGCGGCGGTATGCGGCCAGCGCCGCCGGGTCGACCGAGGCCGCGCGGCCTGCCTGGCCGCCTTCGCCGCCAGTGGCGGTCCACACCACCAGGTTGGCCAGGTTCAGGCGTGCCTGCGCATCCAGGATGCGGCCCGACAGGAACGAGGTCTCGCCCGCGACGTCGGTGCGCAGTGCCGCGCCGAGGAAGTCCGACAGCCGCGTCTCGGCGATCGGCACCGCCCACGGCTCGCCCAGTTCGTCGACATTGGTGCGGCGCTGGTCGTCGCGCAGGATCAGCCGCGCCCAGTCCACGGCGGC
Organism: Cupriavidus sp. SK-4; assembly: GCF_000611125.1. NCBI lineage: Bacteria > Pseudomonadati > Pseudomonadota > Betaproteobacteria > Burkholderiales > Burkholderiaceae > Cupriavidus > Cupriavidus sp. SK-4. The sequence continues at coordinate 5,785 of NZ_JFJW01000106.1, read as the reverse complement.
GCGCTCGATCCAGGTGGCCTGGGCCAGCAGCCGCTGGTTCTCGATGGCGCGGATCTGCACCTGCTGGCGCCACAGCATGCCGGATACCACCACTACGGCCAGCGTCACGATCAGCAGCGCGGTGACCACGGCCGCACCGCGCGGGCGGCGGCGCAACGGCACCAGGCGAGGCGGGCGGCTGGCTTGCCTCATAGCCCGGTCATGCAGATCTTCTGGAACTGCCGCGGCGCATCGCCGTCGCCCATGCGGGCGAAGATGGTCAGTTCCACCGCGCGCACCGCGGCGTTGGGCAGCGCGGCGCCGGGCGCAGAGGCGGCCACGCCGCTGGCGGCGTTGCCGGTGAACAGCACGTTGCGGATGCGCCCGCTGTCGGCCTGCCAGCCTGCGGGCTCCACCCATGCGCGCATGCTCATGCCGTCCACGTCGGCCAGCACGCGCCGCACCTGCGCGGTGTTGCTGCCGCCCTGGCGCAGTGCCAGCAGCGCCGACTGCAGGCCGGCGCGGCTGTCCACCGGCGGCGCGGCCACGCGCACCAGGGTATTGCCGTCGAGCTGGTACGACAGCGCCTGCCAGGTCGGCGGCTGGCCTTCGTCGCGGCGGTCGCGCACCAGCAGCAGCCGGTTCTGGCCGATCTCGACCGGGCTGGCCTGCAGCAGCGTGGGGTTGGCCAGGTGTTCGCAATCGGCCTGGAGCTGGCCGTAGAGCACTTTCAGCGCGTCCAGGCGCGCATCGTGGTCGGTGAGGCGCTCGCGGCTGCGCGTCAGGCTGTCCAGCGCGCGCCAGCCGATCACCGCCATCACCGCCAGCAGCGTGATGGCGACCAGCATCTCCAGCAGCGTGAAGCCGCCGGGCTGGCGCGGTCGGCGGCGCTCAGAGCACGTTGCGGGTTTCATTGGGGACTATGGTGACCAGCCACGCCAGGCGTACGGACTTGTCCGCGGCGGACGGGTAGACCGCGATCTCGACGCGGCGGAAAACGGGATTGGGCGTGCCCGAGACGGATTGCTCGCAATACAGCGGCGTGCCGCCCTGCGGGCAGGCATAGCCGCTGACGCCGGGCTCGGGCCAGGTCTTGGCCAGGCGCAGCGCGGACAGGTGGTTCTCGGCGCTCCACTCGGCCAGCATGCGCGCCTGCAGCGACGCGCTGGCATCGACCATCGAGCCCATCGCGCGCATCGCCGCGGTCAGCGCGACCGCCAGGATGGTCAGCGCCACCAGCACTTCGATCAGCGTGAAGCCGGCGTTGCGCCCGCGCCGGGCCGGCCGGGGCGAAGAGCGAGGGCAGGGTTTCATGGCGTGCTGGCGAAATAGCGGCCGCTGCCGTCGCCCGCAACGTCCACGCGGATATCCCCGCGCACCAGGATCAGCCGCTGCGGGGCATCGATCAGTTCGCGCCCGAAGATCAGCCGGGGCGGGCTGCTGGTCCCGGTGCTGCGGCCCCCTTCGGCGACGATGACCTGGTCCAGCGCCAGGCGCCAGTGGCCCGGGGCAAACACGTCGGTGCGCATGGGGATCCAGCCGTTGGGGGTCGATTCCAGGAAGCGCCAGCCGCTGGCATCGCCCTCCCAGGCGAGCGGACGGGCGCCAAGCTGCGCCTCTTCCTGCGCCAGCTCGAACAGCCGCGCGATGCGCTGGCCGTCGTCGAGCACGCGGCTCCGTTCATTGGGCGAGGCGTTGACCGCCACCAGCGAGATCACGATGCCGGCGATCACCATGACCACCAGCAGCTCGAGCAGCGTAAAGCCGCGGCGCCGGGGGCCGGGCGCGCGGCGGCGCAGCGCCGTGGTCATGGTTGCAGGGGTGGCGGCGGGGCTGTGCTTATTCCCAGTTGCCGATGTCGGCGTCGTTGCCGTTGCCGCCGGCCTGGCCGTCGGCGCCGAAGCTGAACACGTCGATCTCGCCGCGCACGCCCGGGTTCAGGTACTGGTACGGATGGCCCCAGGGATCCTTGGGCAGCTTTTCCAGGTAGCCGCCGCCCTTCCAGTTGTTGGGCACGGGCTCGGTGGTGGGCTTGGCCACCAGCGCGGCCAGGCCTTGCTCGGTGGTGGGGTAGCGGCTGTTGTCCAGGCGATACAGCTTGAGCGCCTGCATGATCGACGAGATGTCCTGGCGCGCGGCCACGATGCGGGCCTCGTCCGGACGGCTCATGATCTTGGGCACCACCAGCGCCGCGAGCACGCCAAGGATCACGATCACGACCATGATCTCGATCAGGGTGAAGCCGCGCGCACGGCGGGCACGCACGGAACGGGCGGGGCTGGCAATCTGGGGAGTGAATCTGCGCATCGTCGGTGGACCTCTTGGCTTGAATGGCTGGGCCCGCACCGGTTGGGGGGCGGCGGGCCGGGTTCGCCAGTCAGTATAACCGGCGCCACATGACTGTTTTATGGGCGGCCCCTTCGGCACCTGAGCATTGTCTGATCCGGATCACAGTTACTGAGGACGGGCATTCGGCAGGGAAATAACTTGCATCCTGGATGCATCTTTTTTAAGATGGCGGCACGATGCAACTGACCCGCTTTTCCGACTATGCGTTGCGCCTGCTGATGTACGT
>NZ_JFJW01000106.1:0-3220 GCF_000611125.1 Cupriavidus sp. SK-4 | reverse complement strand
GCGCCGGCAGCCGGCCGATCACCATTGCCGAGGTGGGGCAGCAGTTCGGCATCTCGCACAACCACCTCGTCAAGGTGGCGGCGCGGCTGTCGAAGCTGGGCTGGATCAGTGCCACGCGCGGCCGCCACGGCGGCCTGCAGCTGGGCCCCGGTGCCGAGCGGCTGACCATCGGCATCATCCTGCGCGAGCTGGAAGGGCACAAGGCGGTGATCGACTGCGACAACCCGCCCTGTGCGCTGAACGGCAACTGCCGCCTGAAGCGCGCGCTGGACGTGGCCGAGCAGGCTTTCTACCGCGCCCTGGACGACGTCACGCTGGCCGATGTCACCGGCAGCCAGACGGCCGAGTCGATCATCCGCCTGCATCGCGATTTCCTGAACCGGCGTTCGGCCTGAGCGGATCCTGTCCGCGCGGGCCGGCGAGAGCCGGTTTTATTTTGAGCAAAAACATGCATTTTATTTGCATGATTTAAAACGGAGTGTTTCCTGATGCTGTCCGCCGCTTCCCGCCCCTATATCGATGCAAGCGTCCCCGTGCTGCGCGAGCACGGCCTGGCCATCACCACGCATTTCTACCGCGAGATGTTCGCGGACCGGCCCGAGCTGACGCAGATGTTCAACATGGGCAACCAGGCCAACGGCAGCCAGCAGCAGTCGCTGGCCTCGGCCGTGTTCGCCTATGCGGCCAATATCGATAACGCGGCGGCGCTGGGGCCGGTGCTCGAGCGCATCGTCCACAAGCATGCAGCCGTGGGCCTGACGCCCGCGCACTACCCGATCGTCGGCCGCCACCTGCTGGGCGCCATCTCCGCGGTGCTGGGCGAGGCCGCCACGCCGCCGCTGCTGGCCGCCTGGGACGAGGCCTACTGGCTGCTGGCCGGCGAGCTGATCGCGGCCGAGGCGCGCCTGTACCAGCGCACCGGCGTGGCCGCCGGCGAGCTGACGCCGGTGCGCGTGGTGCGGCGCGAGGCGCAGGGCGACCAGGTGGTGGCGCTGACCCTGGCTGCCGCCGACGGCCAGCCGCTGCGTGCGTTCCGCCCGGGCCAGTACATCAGCGTCGAGGCGCGCCTGGACGATGGCCAGCGCCAGCTGCGCCAGTATTCGCTGTCGGCCGAAAGCGGGCTGCCGACCTGGCGCATCTCGGTCAAGCGCGAGGCTGGCGACCGCACCACTCCGGCCGGCGCGGTGTCCAACTGGCTGCACGCCAACGCCCAGGAGGGCACTGAACTCAAGGTGAGCGCGCCGTTCGGCGAGTTCACGCCGGCGCTCGACGGGCGCCGTCCGCTGGTGCTGCTGTCGGCCGGCATCGGCATCACGCCGATGCTGTCGGTGCTGCGCACGCTGGCCGCGCAGGGCTCGCAGCGCCAGGTGCTGTTTGCCCATGCCGCGCGCGACGGCCGCCACCACGCCCATCGCGCCGACCTGCAATGGGCGCGCGAACGCCTGCCGCAGCTCGCCACGCACATCAGCTATGAAACCCCGCAAGCGGGCGACGTGGCCGGTCGCGACTACGACCACGCCGGCACCATGCCGGTAGCCGAACTGCTGCGCCAGCCCGGCCTGCAGCGCTTTGTCGACGGCAGCTTCTACCTGTGCGGACCGCTCGGCTTCATGCAGGCGCAGCGCCATGCGCTGGTCAGCGCGGGCGTGCCGGTGGCGCATATCGAGCGCGAGGTGTTCGGACCGGACCTGCTGGACGACCTGCTCTAAGGGTCGGCGGCGCGGCAGACAGCGTCATGGGGCTCTGGTAGGCTTGGCGCGTCTGCGCTCCCGCGCCATTGCCCGCCTTGTGGGTATCCAGGGTCCCGATCCCATGCAACTGTCCCTCCGGCCTTCGCTCCGCTTCGATGCCTCCGCGCCCTGGCTGCCGCGCCTGGCCAGCCTGGTGCTGTTTATCGCGCTGTGCGCGCTCGCCACCTACTGGGTGCTGACCTTCAGCGCGATGCGTACCATCCCGGTGCCGCAGAGCGCGCGCGTGGCCCAGACCGAGGCGGTCGAGACCGGCGCGGTCGCGACGCTGTTCGGCGGCTCGGCGCAGGGCGGCCCGCGCGACGTGCAGCTGATCGGTGTGGTGGCCGAGGTGGATGGCGGCGCGGGCGCGGCAATCGTGTCGATCGATGGCGGCCCGCCCAAGGCGGTGCGCGCCGGCGCCGAGCTGTCGCCGCAGATCCGGCTGGTTGAGATCCGCCAGCGTGCGGTGGTGATCGAGCGCAGCGGCGTGCGCCAGGAAATCGTGCTGCCGCTGCAGGCCGGTGCCACGCGCGGCGCACCGGCAGCGGCCGGTGCCTTGCCCCCGCCGCCCGCCGGCGCCGCGGCACCGATGGCAACGCCGATGCCGCCCCCGGCGCCGGTGGTGAGCCAGCCCGCCGCACCAGCCCAGCAGCCGCAAGGCCAGGCGCCTGCGCAGCAGGCCCAGCCCGCCCAACCGCAGCCGCAACCGGTCGATCCGCGCCAGTACCAGCCGATGATGGCGCCGCAGGCGGCCGGCGAAGGCCAGCTGGCGCCGAAGGACTGATTCCGGGCGCCAAATATTCGCGCTTGCTTGCGTTCCCTTACGGCGCGCGGGCCTTTCTGTGAGCCGGGTAACATCGTATTAAAAGCGCCAACTTCCCTGCATCGTCTGCGTTCTAATCCGTACATGCCAAACGTGATGAAAAGGAGCAAGACATGCAACGCAATCACAAGCCGCAGATCCTGAAGCAGTTCCTGGCCGCATCGGCCGCCCTCCTTGTCGCCGGTGGCGCATTTGCCCAGGCCAGCGCCCCCGCACCATCCGCTGCGCCAGCCGGCAAGCCCGGCATGGGTCACCACCACCACCACGGTGGCGGCATGTGGATGAAGGCGATCGATACCGATGGCGATGGCGCGATCTCCAAGGCGGAAGCCGACGCCTGGTTCAACAAGCTCGACACCAACCGCGACGGCAAGATCGACAAGGCCGAGATGGATGCGCACCGCAAGGCCGCCATGGCCGAGCGCCATGCACGCATGCAGGCAGCCTTCGACGAGAAGTTCAAGGCCGCCGACAAGAACGGCGACGGCGCGCTGACCAAGGCTGAGGCCAACGCCGGCCTGCCGCGCCTGGCCAAGCGCTTCGACCAGCTCGACGCCAACCGCGACGGCAAGCTGACCCGCGACGAAATCCGCGCCGGCATGGAAAAGATGCACCGCGACCATTCGCACCGCGGCGACCGCGGCCCGCGTGGCCAGGCGGCACCGGG
>NZ_JFJW01000105.1:205-15465 GCF_000611125.1 Cupriavidus sp. SK-4 | reverse complement strand
CTACGCCGGCGAAACAGCCACGCCTGCCAAGAGCGACAACCGACCGCATGGCAACAATCCAGCTGCAGCCAACTCAGAACTTGTGCCGCATCCCCAAAGCCACGCCAACCATGCTGCGCTGCCCATTGGCCGCGGCATAGCTGTTGCCCAGCGACAGGCTGTTGGCATAGACCGTGGCCAGCGACTCCAGCATCAGCCCGGCATTGCGAGCATAGGCGGTAGACAGGTAAACATCCGTGCGCCGCGAAAACGCATAGTTGGCAACAAAAGCAACCTGCCACGGATTGGCCACCTGCGTATTACCGAACAGGCTCCTGACATTGTCGTAGTTGTACTCCAGCGTCAGCCCCACGGCAGGGGTGACCTGGTAGTTGGCGCCGATCCAGTAATAGTCATCGCGCTGGATCACCACGTCAGCGGCATTCTTGTTCTGACCCCAGCGATAGCCACCCATGATCTTGGCCGGACCGAAGGCATAGCTCGCCGCCACGACCGCCTTGCGCACGGTGCCATTGCTGGTGCCGATGGTGGGGTTCCACTGGTCATAGCCGATAGTGGCGCCGAACGGCCCGGTGGCATACGCCAGCGAAGCCCCGTAGGCGGTGTCACGCCGGAACTGTCCGGGCACTTCGCCATTGCCGCCGATCGGCGTGGCAATGCCAACCGTTTGCGGCAACGCCAGCCCGGCGCCGAACGACCAGTGCGCGCGCGCCGTCAGCGGGCCGAACTGGCCAGTGTACTTGACCGTGTTGTCCTCGCGGAAATTGGCGCCCGCCTGCAGCACCACCGGTTCATATTGCGTGGCGTAGGCAGTAGGCGAGAAGTTCGCCAGCGCTTCAAAGATCGACGTGTACTGGCGACCCAGGCTGAGCTGGCCGATGCCGGCGCGCTGCAGCGCGACAAAGGCCTGGCGGCCGAACAGCCGGCCGCTCTGCTGCATGGTGCCGTTGTCCAGGCTGAAACCGCTTTCCAGCACGAACGACGCCTGCCATCCCGCACCAAGATCTTCCGCGCCGCGCAGGCCCCAGCGCGACCCGGACAGCCCGCCCGAGGCCATGCGGAACACCTTGTCGCCCGGCCCCGGGTTGAAGCCGTTAGTGGCAACCGGCACAGCGCCGACGCGGTTCACGTATTCGACGTTGACGTCCGCTACGCCATAGAGCGTGACGGACGATTGCGCGGCGGCCGCCAGCGGACAGCCCAGCATCAGGGCCATCACGGTGCTTCTGGTTTTCATTTTTCTCCTCCTTGATTGCCCGGCCTTTGCGGCCGGATTCTTTTGTTGTGCCGCGGATGCGGCGAGGTCACGAATCGCGCGTGACCAGGGTGCCCAGTTCCGCCAGCAGGTCATGGGCACGCGGCCACGGGCCGTAGCCCGCGGCAGGGTTGAGGTGGCCGACGTTGCCCAGGTCCACCAGCCGGCCGCCCCATGCGGCGGCCATCTCCGCGACACGCGCATGGCTGGCCAAAGGGTCGTTGCCGCTGGCAGCAACCAAAGTTGGGAACGGCAAGGGCGCGAGCGGCGTCGGCAGCCAGCCCCCCTGCACCAGCGCGTCCTGCGCCGGATAGCCGGGCGGCAGCGGCTGCGCGAAATCCGGCGGCGTCACCAGCAGCGCGCCCAGGATCTGGCGCTGGTGCCGTGCCGCCCAGTGCACGGTGATCATCACGCCGGCGCTGTGCGCGACCAGCACGACCGGCTTGTCGATGGCCGCCAGTGTCGCATCGAGTGCAGCGACGCGCGCCGCGCAGCTGAGCTTGTCGTGCTCCAGCGGCGGCACGCAGCGGACGTCGCGCCCCTGCGCCTGCAGTTCGGCTTGCAGCAGCGTTTGCCAGTGCTCGGCGACGTGGTCGCGCAGGCCCGGCACCATCAGGACAGTGTGGGTGGGTGTAGCAGTCATGGTCGGATTGGAAAGAGTCAGGCAGGAATAACGTGAGGTACAGCGTGGCCATCCAGGCGACGCAGGTCCGCCGCGTAGTGCCGGCGGCCGAGGCAGAACAGCAGGGCCGCGGCCGCACCGGCCAGCGGAATCCATTGCAGCGCGCCGGTCAGGCCGATGTGGTCGGCCAGCACGCCGGTGAGGAACGGGCCCGGCGCCAGCCCCAGCAGGTTGTTGATCAGGGTCAGCGTGGCAAACGCGGTCGCATGGATGGCTGGCCGCGTCAGGTTGGCCACCATCGCGCTGGCGGGACCGGCGGTGCCGCCCACCACCAGCATGCCCGCGCCGATCAGCACCAGCTGCGCGTGGCCCGCAGGCAGCCGGAACGCCGTCATCAGCAAGACGCAGCAGACCACGCTGTAGGCGATGGCCATCTGCCATTTGCGCGCGGGCACGCGCCGCGCCACGCGGTCGGTCAGCGCGCCGCAGGCAACCATGCCCACGCCGGCCATCAGCACCAGCATTGCCGCGGCCACGCCGGCGCGCCCGGTCGCCATGCCGTAGTCGCGCGACAGGAAGCTGGGCAGCCAGCCCAACAGCGCCGCCATCACCAGCAGCTGCAGCGCACTGCCCGCGCAGGCGCAGAGCATGGAAGGCACCGTCAGTAGCTCGCGCACGATCCGGCGCGGCTCAAGTTGCCGGCCCGATGCCGCCGCGTCGCCGTTGGCCGCGCCCACGCGTTGCTGGAGCCCGCGCAGCCGATGCTCGCTGATCGTCAGGTAGTAGAACGCCACCAGCACCAGGCCGAAGCCGGCAATCCCGGCAAAGGCGATGCGCCAGCCAAAGTGGGCCGACAGGACGCCGCCCAGCCCCATGCCAAGCACCGAGCCGAAGGCACCGCCGGCGATGAACGCAGCGCTGAGGCTGGCGCGCAGATGGCGCGGGAACACCGACACCACCACCGCGATACCCACGCTGCCATACGCCGCCTCGCCGATGCCAACGCAAAGCCGCGCCAGGAACATCTGGCCGAAGCTGTCCGCCACCGAGCAGCCCAGCGTGGCCAGGCTCCACAGCGCCGCCATCAGGATCAGGCTGCGCACGCGTCCCCAGCGGTCGGCCAGCAGCGACAGCGGAATCGCGAGCACGCCCACCATCAGCGCCACCACGCCGCCGAGCGCGCCCAGCTCCGTATCACCGAGCTGCCATTCGGCCTTCAGCAGCGGAAATACCGCGTTGAGCACCTGGCGCGACATATAGTCCGACAGCAGCAGCGCGAACGTCAGCGCAAAGACGAGCCACGCATAGCGCGGTCCGGCAGCAGCCGGCAGGGCCGGCGTGGCCGACTCTGCGGCAAGGGCAAGGCGGGATCTGGACATGGGCGTCTCCGGAAGCAGACCGGCGGTCTTCGCGCCGCCGTGCGTTCACAGCCCGCCCCCGAAGGGCGACGAGCGCACGCAGTATCTGGCGATCGGGGCCGCGCGGTTTGATATTCCGGGACGTACGTTTGATATTCCGGGACAGCTGGGGAAAACGCCGAGACGAAAAAAAACCGGCACCCGAAGGTGCCGGTTTCTCGCTGGCCCGCCGTCAGGCGAGGCGCGGCGAAGCTCAGTCTTCCAGCTTCGGCAGCGAGGCGCTGACCTTGGTCGACAGCAGGCCGCTCTTGGCATACGTCTGCAGCTTCTCGCGCGTGTCGACGATATCCAGCGTGCGCATGGTCAGCTGGCCGATACGGTCCAGCGGCGTGAACATCGACTCGCCCTTTTCCATGGTCAGCCGTTCCGGCTTGTAGGTCAGGTTGGGCGAGGTGGTGTTCAGGATCGAGTAGTCGTTGCCGCGGCGCAGTTCGATGGTGACTTCGCCGGTGATGGCGCCGGCCACCCAGCGCTGGGCGGTTTCGCGCAGCATGATGGCTTGCGGGTCGAACCAGCGGCCCTGGTACAGCAGGCGGCCCAGGCGGCGGCCGTTGTCGCGGTACTGCTCGATGGTGTCTTCGTTGTGGATGCCAGTGATCAGGCGCTCATAGGCAATGAACAGCAGCGCCAGGCCCGGGGCTTCGTAGATGCCGCGGCTCTTGGCTTCGATGATGCGGTTCTCGATCTGGTCGCTCATGCCCAGGCCATGGCGGCCGCCGATGCGGTTGGCTTCCATGAACAGGTCGACGCTGTTGGCGAAGGTCTGGCCGTTCAGCGCGACCGGCTGGCCTTCCTCGAAGCGCACGGTCACTTCTTCGCGCTTGACTTCAACGTCATCGCGCCAGAACTGCACGCCCATGATCGGCTGCACGATGCGGATGCCCGAATCCAGGTGTTCCAGGTCCTTGGCCTCGTGGGTGGCGCCCAGCATGTTCGAGTCGGTCGAGTACGCCTTTTCGGCCGACATCTTGTAGTCGAAGCCGTTCTGGCGCATGAACTCGGACATCTCGGCGCGGCCGCCCAGTTCGTCGATGAACTGCTGGTCCAGCCACGGCTTGTAGATCTGCAGGCCGGGGTTGGTCAGGAGGCCGTAGCGGTAGAAGCGCTCGATGTCATTGCCCTTGAACGTGCTGCCATCGCCCCAGATGTTGACGCCATCTTCCTTCATCGCAGCAACCAGCATGGTGCCGGTGACGGCGCGGCCGATCGGGGTGGTGTTGAAGTAGGTGATGCCGGCGGTCGAGATATGGAACGCGCCGCACTGCATGGCGGCGATGCCTTCGGCCACCAGTTGTGTGCGGCAGTCGACCAGGCGGGCTTCCTCGGCGCCGTAGGCCTTGGCGCGGCGCGGGATGTCGTCGTAGTCGGGCTCGTCGGGCTGGCCCAGGTTGGCGGTGTAGGCGTAGGGAATCGCGCCCTTCTGGCGCATCCAGAGGAGTGCCGCGCTGGTGTCAAGGCCGCCGGAGAAGGCGATTCCGACGCGCTGGCTGGAAGGAATGTGCTGCAGGATGGTAGTCATCGCTAGAAAATCTAAGTGAATTTGTCGGCTCTTGGGCGGGCTTCCAATACGCGCGCCGGGGCGGCGGGAAGCACGGCGACGCGGCCGGCCGAGTCACGTGCCGCGTCAGTGCCAAACGCGAATTGTGACACGGCAGCGCCCACGCGCCAAACGCTGGGACTGGCGGGAGCGCCGGCGCCACCTGCATCCGGGCCCGCCTGACCATTCAAATCCCGCGAACGCGCCTTTCAAAACTCTCGACTGGTTCGCGCCAGGACCCCTCCCTATACTCCGCCGCACTGTTGTCTGAAAGCGGAGTCGTCATGTTGCATCGCGCCTTGGAAGGAGTCCGGGTCCTGGACCTGTCGCGCATCCTGGCTGGTCCCTGGTGTACCCAGAACCTGGCCGACCTGGGCGCCGAGGTGACCAAGGTCGAGCACCCCGAGCGCGGCGACGATACCCGCGGCTGGGGCCCGCCCTACCTGGAAGCGCCCGAGGGCAGCGGCGACAACCAGCGCCTGTCCGGCTACTTCATCTGCTGCAACCGCGGCAAGCGCTCGGTCGCGATCGACTACGGCACGCCCGAGGGCGCGGCGCAGGTACGTGAGCTGGCGCGCGAGGCCGACGTGCTGGTCGAGAACTACAAGGTCGGCACGCTGCGCCGCTATGGGCTGGACTATGACACGCTCAAGGCGATCAACCCGCGCCTGGTCTACCTGTCGATCACCGGCTTCGGCCAGAGCGGGCCGATGGCGGAAAAACCCGGCTACGACTATGTGTTCCAGGGCATGGGCGGGCTGATGAGCTACACCGGCCAGCCCGACGGCACGCCCGGCGCCGGGCCGCTGCGCACCGGCGTCGCCGTGGTCGACCTGAGCACCGGCATGTATGCCACCTCCGCCGTCCTGGCCGCGCTGTACCAACGCCAGGCGACCGGGCTCGGTGCGCACCTGGATATCGCGCTGCTCGATGTCGCGGTGGCGATGAACGCCAACCAGGCTGCCAACTACCTGGTGTCGGGCCAGAACCCGCAGCGCAGCGGCAACGCCCATCCCAACTGCGCGCCCTATGAAGTGTTCCGCTGCGCCGACGGCCACCTGATCCTGGCGATCGGCAATGACAGCCAGTTCGCGCGCTTCTGCACCGTGGCCGGCATGCCGGATCTTGCGCAGGACCCGCGCTACGCCACCAATTCCGCGCGCATCGGGCACCTGCCCGCGCTGCGCACCCTGCTGACCGACCTCTTCCCCACGCGCACACGCGCGGCGTGGACCGATGCCTTCGATGCGGCCGGCGTGCCCTGGGGGCCGATCCACACCATGGACGAAGTCTTCGCCCACCCGCAGGTGCAGCACCGCGGGCTGATGCAGGTGGCCGAACACCCCGTCATGGGCCGCGTACCGATGGTGCGCAACCCGATGCTGGCCGGACACGACCTGCCGCTGCCACCGCCGCCGCTGCTGGGCGAACACAGCCCGGCAGGCTGAACGGCGCGCAGCGACCCACAAGACCGAAAACCTGACACGGAGACACCGATGAAACCAACCTTCACCGCCATCGCGCTGCTGGCTGCATGCGCAAGCGGCGCCGCGCATGCCACCGCGTATCCCGACCGGCCGATCAAGCTGATCGTCCCCTATGCCGCCGGCGGCACCACCGACATCATCGCGCGCATCGTCGGCACGCGCCTGGGCCCGGTGCTGGGGCAACCGGTGGTGGTCGAGAACCGCCCGGGCGCCGGCGGCGCGGTTGGCAGCGCCTACGCGGCCAAGCAGCCGGCCGACGGCTACACGCTGGTGATGGAGGTGGAGAGCTCGCACGCGGTCAACCCCAACGTCTACCTCAAGACCGCCTACGACCCGGTCAAGGACTTCGCGCCGGTCAGCAACCTGGCCGACGTGCCCAACGTGCTGGTGGTCAACCCGGCGTTCCCGGCCACGGACCTGCCGTCGTTCATCAAGCTGCTGAAGGCCAACCCGGGCAAGTACTCGTTCGGCTCGTCCGGCAACGGCGGACTGAGCCATATGAACGGCGAGCTGTTCATGAACGCCACCGGCACGCGCATGCTGCACGTGCCGTACAAGGGCCTGGGCCCGGCGCTCAACGATGCGGTGGCGGGCCAGATCCAGGTGGTGTTCGACAATATCCCGTCGTCGTCGGGCCTGATCCAGGGCGGGCGCCTGAAGCCGCTGGCGGTCGCCGCGAAGCAGCGCCTGAAAGTGCTGCCCAATGTGCCGACCTACGCCGAAGCCGGGCTGCCGGCGATGAACAACCCGTCGTGGTTCGGCCTGGGCGCACCGGCGGGCACGCCCGCTGCCATCCTCGACAAGCTCAACGGCGCCGTGCGCCAGGTATTGGCCGAGCCGGAGGTGATCGCCGCCATCGAGAAACAAGGCGCAATCCCGGCACCGACTTCGCGCAAGGACTTCGGCGACCTGATCCGGGCGCAGAATGCGCACTGGCAGCAAGTCGTCGAGGACATCCACTTCAACAAGCTCCAGTAAGCCACAAGGAACGACATGAGCGCACTTCAGCAAGAACCCCACGCCGACGTCGAGATCGACGCGCGCGGCATCGCCACCGTCACCATCCGCGAGGCGGGCTCGCTCAATATCCTGAGCACGCCGGTGATCGCATCGCTCACGCGCGCCATCGAAGCGCTGGCCGGCAATGACGCGGTACGCGTGCTGGTGCTGCGGGGCGCCGGCGAGAAAAGCTTTGTCGGCGGCGCCGACATCAAGGAAATGGCCGCGCTGGACCGCGCCAGCGCCGAGGCCTTCATCAGCGGCCTGCGCCGCCTGTGCGACGCCGTGCGCCACCTGCCGGTGCCGGTGATCGCGCGCATGCCGGGCTGGTGCCTGGGCGGCGGGCTGGAACTGGCGCTGGCGTGCGATATCCGCATCGCCGCCGACAACGCACAGCTGGGCATGCCGGAAGTGAAGGTCGGCATCCCGTCGGTAATTCACGCCGCGCTGATGCCGCGCCTGATCGGCAATGCGCGCACGGCATGGATGCTGCTGACGGGCGAGATCGCCGACGCCGCCGAGGCGCTGCAGTGGGGGCTGGTGAGCCGCGTGGTGCCGCTGGCGGAGCTGGACCTGGAAATCGAACGCGTGGCCGCGCTGCTGGCCGGCTTCGGCCCGGCCGCGGTGCGTCAGCAGAAGCGCCTGCTGCGCGAGTGGGAAGATGCGCCGCTGGAAGTGTCGATCAACAACAGCGTGACCGAGTTCGGCAGCGCCTTCGACACCGGCGAGCCGCAGCAGCACATGGCCACCTTCCTCAACCGCAAGCGCTGAAGCGCGGGGAAAGTGTTTACGGCGCCGTGGCTGCCACGGCGCCGCCTTCGCGCGTGGCCACCACGCGCGGATCGTTCAGCAGGAACTGCGCAAAGGCCTCGGCAAACGCCGGCAGCTTGCCGTCGGCGCGCACGATCAGGTTCAGTTCGCGCAGGGCCCACGGCTCTGCCAGCCGCACCCCCACCACGCGCGCCTCACGCAAGGCCTGCGCCGCCACGCTGCGCGGCACCAGCGCCACCCCCACGCCGGCCTCGGCCAGCGACAGCACCGCATCGAAGCTGTGCGCATGCAGCCGCACGTTGGGCCCCTTGCCCGCGCGCTGTGCCATGTCGCGCAGGAACAGGAAGTTGCTGCTGGTGCGGCTCATGCAGACAAAGTCGAAGGCCAGCGCCGCGCCGAAGCGCACTTCAGGCTCGCGCGCCAGCGGGTGATCCGCGGCCACCGCAAGGATCAGTTCGTCGCGCGCGTAGCGCACCGAGCGCACGCCGGTGGCTTCGCCGCCAGCCTGGAAATCTCCCGCCAGGATGCCGACATCGGCTTCGTGCGCCGCCACTGCCGCCAGGATCGACTGGCTGGCGCGCTCCTCCAGGTCGATGTTCACATCCGGGTTGGCCAGCAGGAAGCGGCTCACGCTCGGGATGATGAAGCCGTTGAGCGAGCTGCTGTTGGCCAGCAGCCGGATATTGCCCTTCAGCCCGGCAGAGAAGCGCCCCACCTCGCCATGCATGCGCTCCACGCCAAGCAGCAGTTCGCGCACATGGACCAGCAGGGTTTCACCGGCCGGCGTCAGCTCCATGCCGCGCGCGGTGCGCACGAACAGCGGCGTGCCCATCGCATGCTCCAGGTTCTTAAGCCGGTAGCTCGCCGCCGAAGCGGTGATATGCGTGGCCGAAGCGCCACCTGACAGGCTTTGCGCATCGGCTATGGCCTGGAACAGGCGCAGGTCGGTCAGTTCGTAACGCAAGGCAACTCCGTTTGGGGCGGGACGGTCGAAAGGATTGGCGCTTGGTGGTGTCGCGGCCATTCTAGTGCAGCACCGTGGGCTTCCCACCCGCCACCCGGTCCGCACACACCCCGCTCATTTGATGTGGACGCCGTCCATTTTCTTTGCTAAGGTATTGTGGACGGCGTACACAAGAGCGTGCGCCAGTTGCCAGCGCGCCGCCTGATTCGCGCGCCATGCCGATATCCACGGCCGCCCGAGCGGCGGCCTGCCTACAGGAGTTGTCATGCAAGTCCAGCCCTATCTGTTTTTCGAAGGCCGTTGCGATGAAGCCGTTGAGTTCTACAAGAAGATTCTCGGCGCCAAGGTCAACATGCGGATGACGTTCAAGGACAACCCGGAGGCCGGCAAGGGCGGCGAGGGTTGCCAGCCCGGCGCCGGCACCGAAGACAAGGTCATGCACATGGAGTTCCAGATCGGCGACAGCGTGATCATGGCCTCCGACGGCCGCTGCTCGAACCAGCCCAACTTCCAGGGCTTCGCCCTGTCGATCAACTACCCTGACAAGGCCGCGGTCGAAAAGGCCTTCAACAGCCTGAAGGAAGGCGGCCAGGTGGTGATGCCGCTGGACAAGACCTTCTTTGCCGACCAGTTCGGCATGGTCACCGACCGCTTCGGCATCATGTGGATGCTGCTGTCGGCACCGAAGTAAGCAAGATGTAACGCAGTTTCCCGGCCAGCGGCGCGCCATGTGGGCCGATAGGCTTACAATGCGCCGCCTGCCGGAGAAACCACGCCATGGACGATCGCATCAACGAACTCGAAATCAAGCTCGCCTTCCAGGAAGACCTGCTTGATACCCTGAACAGCACCGTGGCGCGCCAGCAGCAACAGATCGACCTGCTGCAGGAGCAGTTCCGCGCGCTGTACCAGCAGGTGCGCAGCGCCGCCACCACCGCAGCCGAAGCCGACCCCCAGCAGGAAATCCCGCCGCACTACTGATCGACGCGGCCAGCGCCATGCAGGCCGATAGCCGTTGTGATGGAACGCCACCCCGCCCGCGCGGTCTGACAGGCTGACTCCATCCACCGCCGCCCTCGACAGGCGCGCCCCATCCGCCACATGCGTCTGAAACCTTCCCTGCTGATTGCCGCCGCCTGCGTCGCTGGTGCTGCCTCCTCGGCGCTGGCCGGCTACAACATCTGGACCGGCGAGTACTCCCTCTCCCGGCAGGAACTGCAGACCGCGCTGGACCAGCGCTTCCCCGCCACGCTGCGCTACGCCGAAGTCGTCAGCGTGCAGCTCAGCCATCCCCGGCTGGTGCTGGACGAGGCCAACAACCGCGTCACCACCCATGTCGACGCACGCCTGACCAACGCCTTGCTGCCCTCCCCGCCGGTAGACGGCAAGCTGGCGCTGAACAGCGGCGTGCGCTACGACCCGGCCAAACGCGCGGTGCTGCTCGACAACCCGACCGTACAGCAGGTGGAAGTCGCCGGCATGGGGCAATACCGCGAGCAGCTCAACGCCATCGGCGCTGTGGTCGCGCAGCAGCTGCTGAAGGACTATCCGGTCTATACGTTCAAACCCGAGGAACTGCGCGTCGGCGGCAAGGATGTGGAGCCGGGGGCGATTACCGTGGGCAAGGATGAGGTGCGGGTGGAGGTGAAGCAGCGGTAGGCTACGGGCTGGCCTGCTCTGGGTTCGCTGATTGTTCAGCCTGCCGCGCGGCGTGGCCGCGTCGCGCACGCCGGGCCCAGAACCAGCCGCCGGCAATGGCAAGGCCGCCGCTCAGCGCGAACACCAGCGGAATCCCGATCTTGCGCGCCAGCACGCCGCCGAGCAGCGGCGCGAGCACCAGCGCCATCAGTTGCACGCTCCTGGCAGTGGCGCTGACGCTGCCGAGACAATGGCGTGGGCATTGCTGCTGGATCGCCACGGCCTGGCTCAGGCACGCCAGGCAATAGGCACAGCCATTCACGATCCAGAGCCCGAGCCACAGCATCCCGGGCATGGCGCTGCCACTGCCGGCCAGCACGCCGGGGATCAGCACGGTCAGCCCTACAACGGCAAGGCCGGGCGGCGCCAGGCGGATGCCACACCACCGGTACAGGCGCGGGAACGCCAGCGCGCCACACACGGCGCCAGCGGCGGTGCCGCTCACCAGCATGCCAAACGCCGATGCCGGCAACCCTTGCGACTTCATGAACAGCGCCAGCAGCGGATCGTAGAGTCCGAATGTCGCAGTCAGCATGAACACGCAGCCGAACGACACCCGCACGGCATGACTGCCGCGCAGCAGCGCCATCAGTGGCCCCAGCCGCAACGCGCCTCGTGCTGGCGTGCCTTGCGCAGCGACCGGGCGCGCCCGGTCGCGCAGCGGCACCAGGCACCCGATTGCGAGCAACGACAGGCCGGCCGAAAGCCAGAGCCCCGACATTGGCCCGTACAGCGCTGTCATGCCGGCCGCGATCAGCGGCGCGCACACCTTGGTGATCTGGTCAGCGGCCGTCGTCATGCCGGCATTGGCGGCAAGCTGTGCATGGCTGAGCATCGATCGGACCATGACCTGTTCCGGCGGCAAGGCGCTGGCATTGGCCAGCGTCTTGAGCATGACCAGCAGCACGAACACGCTCAGGTCTGGCGCCATAAGCAGCAGCAACGATGTGATGCCGCGCGCGCTGTAACTGGCAAACAGCATGGCGGCAGGATTGCCCCGGTCGGCCAGCCAGCCGAAGAAGGGCCCGCCGACCAGGACCGGAATGACGAACAGCGAGGCAGCGACGCCCGCCGCGGTCGCATCCGCGCGCCAGTGAAAGGCGAGCAGCGAAAAGACCACCGTGGCGTCGAGCCACACCGTCAGGGCGCTGACAATCCTGGCGGCGAGCAGCGGCTTGTATCCGGGAACGGCGGCCAGGCTTTGCATGCGAATGGAGGAACCCGTTGTCGAAACCGGTCAGCATAGGGCGCGATCGCTGCCCTGGCTGCCGCATGCGCTAGATTCCGACCTTTCCGCAGTGCATTTCAGAACTTGCGGGACGATGCCGGCGAAATTTCAGATTACCCGCGCATCGGGTTTCGCCCTCCCCGAAACACCAACCCCAACCCCGCCAGCACCGCCCCCATTCCCGCCATCGCCAGCGGCGCCATCCGGTTGCCCAGCAGCAGGTAGTCGAGCACCGCCGTACCCGCCGGCACTAGGTAGAACAGGCTGGTGACGTTGACCAGGTTGCCCGCGCGGATCAGGCGGTAGAACAGCAGCGTCGCGCCGATCGAGATGACCAGCGCCAGCCACAGCAGCGGCAGCGCAAAAGCCAGCGAAGCATCGAAGGCGACGGGCTGGAACGGCAGGCACAGCAGGCAGGCCGAAAGGCTCACGCCGTACTGCAGCGGCAGCACTTCAGCGGGTGCACGCGTGACGCGCTTCTGCAGGATGGCGCCGACGGTCATGCTGGCGAGCGAGGCCAGCGCGCACAGCACCCCCGCCAGCGACAGCCTGGCCAGCAGCAGGCTGTCCGCCACCACCATGGCCAGCCCGGCGAGCGCGAGGGCAAGGCCCGCCATGCGTGCGGCGCTGAAGCGCCGCTCGGTCAGCAGCAGCGTCAGCATCGGCTGGGCGCCAAGCACGGTGGCGAGCACGCCGGGTGTCATGCCGTGGTCGAGCGCAAGGAAGTAGAAGACGGAGTAGCCGCCGATCAGCAGCAGGCCGGTCACCGCGGTGTACAACCGCTCGCCGCGCGGCGGCAGCAGGCGGTGCCTGGCCAGGCTGATCGCGCCCAGCACGGCGCAGACCAGTGCGAAGCGCAGCGTCAGCAAGGCGAAGGGCGTGGCGTGGTCGAGGGCCAGCCGGGCGGCGATGGCGCCGCTGCTCCACAGCAGCACGAAGAGGGGCGTGGCCCAGGCGGAGGTGTTGGTGATGCGTGTGCCGGTGGCGGCGTCGAATTGCGCCGCGCAGTCTTTGTCGGTTGTCATGGATGTCATCTGTCGTCAGCTTGGCAGGCTCCGGCGACGCGCATCGGCATGCGGCCGCGGCACGGCGGCAGGCGCGCACAGGCGTGCGGCTGCCGTGCGCGCGGGCACACGGATGCGGGACTACCGGAGACGAATGAGGCTGGGAGGCGTGCCCGTCAGCCGCGCGGCGGCGGCGGCGGGTGCGCACCGCCGATGAACGGCGGCGGCGCGACAGATGTGAACGCAGGCTGGCGACGCACGCATGGCAACGCGCGGCCCGGGGGCGCGGCGTTGACGGGGCGTTGGCGGTCTGCGGTCATGGCGGAAATGGAAGACTTCGAAGAAGTAGTCCGGCGATGCTATGCCTGTGCGGCCATCGCGTCAACGAGGTTTTGTCGTGCCCTGCTCCAGCCGGGACACCAGCGCCTGCAGTGTCGGCGCGCATCCGGCTTCCACCTTCAGCGCGAGCATCGCGTCCGCGCGCGTGGTGCCCAGGTTGAGCGCGGCCACGGGCTTGCCCATCTGTCCGGCCCAGACACAGAAGCGGTAGCCGGAATAGACCATCAGCGACGAACCGACCACCAGCATGGCATCCGCTGCTTCCAGTGCCGCACGCGCGGCATCGACCCGCGGGCGCGGCACGGATTCGCCGAAGAACACCACGTCCGGCTTGAGGATGCCGCCGCAGCGCCCGCACTCTGGCACGCGGAACTGCGCGAACAGCGGCGATTCGAAATGCACGTCGCCATCGGCAGCGGGCTCGGCGATCACGTCGCGCAGCGCGGCGTTCTGTGCCAGCAGCCAGTCCTGCAGGCCGGCGCGGTCATGGCGCGTGCCACAGTCCAGGCAGATGGCGCTGGCCAGGCTGCCATGCAGTTCAATCACACCCTCGCTGCCGGCGCGCTGGTGCAGGCCGTCGACATTCTGCGTGACCAGCGCCGTGAGCCGGCCGTGCGCGCCAAGGCGCGACAGCGCATGGTGCGCGGCATTGGGCCGCGCCTGCCACGCCACCGGCCAGCCCAGCATGCTGCGCGCCCAGTAGCGCTGGCGCCCCGCGTGCGAGCCCAGGAAGGCCTGCAGCGTGATGGGCTGCGAGCGCTGCCACTGGCCGCGCGCGTCACGGTAGCCGGGAATGCCGGAATCGGTGCTGATGCCCGCGCCGGTCAGCACGAACAGGCGCGGGTGGCGCTGCACGAAATCGAACAGCGCGGAGGTTGGGTGCGGGGGTTGGAGCGGCTCGTTCAACTTGCCGGATCCTCGGCATGACGCGCCGCCTGGCGCGCCTCCCAGGCACGCAGCTCCTCGCGGTAGCGGTCCATCTCCTGGTAGTAGTAGTCGAAGATGCAGGGATCGCAGCCGGAGCCGCAGCATTCGTCATCGCCGGGCCGCTCTGGCGGCACCGGGCGGGGGTCGTCGGGGGGCACGGCGGGGGACGCTTGGGACACTGACAGTTCGCGAACAGGCGCATTGGCGGATCAACCGCCAGTATATTCCCGCCGGCCCCGGCCTGCCGCCGGACCCCTCAGTGGCCGAGCAGCCCCTCGCCGACCGGGATCACCAGCGCCGTGCCCGCCAGGCAGGCGATGTCGTCCTCGGCAAGCCGGCGCGACACCACGCTGGCCAGCCTGGCGCCGATGCGGGCAAGTTCGGCGGCGTCGGCCAGGTAGACGGCGTCGATCACGCTCTGGTCGAACTGCAGGGCCGCGCTCAGGCGGCAGCGTCCGGGCGAGCCGGCCGGCTCGGCCTGCCAGCTGACCTGCACCTGATTGCCGTCGCTGCGGTGGTATTCGGCCGACATCGGAAACAGCCGGCAGGTATGCTCGCGGGCCCACTCGACCAGGGCAGTCATGGCGATTCCCCTTTGGCGGGACAGCGCGTCCGCCGGTACGCCGCGTCAGCGGCTCAGTACATGGTAGAGCCAGTCGTGCGCGCGTGCCGGCACGCCCAGCGCGCTGGCATCGATGCGCTGCCCCTGCACCCGCAGGGTGCCTTCGTGCAGGGCATCCACCGCTGCCTGGGCATCCGGGAACCTCCCCATCACGCCATTGCCCAGCATCAGCATCCAGTCCTTCTCGCGGGGAATGAGCGTGAGCTGTCCCGCGGCGGTCTGGCAAAAGAAATAACCGTACATGCACCCCCCAAGCACCTCGCCTGTATCCATCCTAGTGCAGGGCACCGCGGGGTCGCGTGCCGATCTGCACGCTTCCGAACGGCGTGATGAATTGTTTTTGCACGGCCGCGAGCGGGCGGCCTGCATGCGGCATTTTGCCCGAAGAT
>NZ_JFJW01000105.1:0-186 GCF_000611125.1 Cupriavidus sp. SK-4 | reverse complement strand
TGCCGCCGGGCGGGGCCACTGCCGCCCGCTGCGGCCGACAGCGAACTGATTGCGAACCCCCGGTGCCATGAAGGCAGCCCCATTCCATTGCTTGCGCAAACTGCTCGTACCGGCGGCCCTGGCGCTGGCTGCGGGCGCGGTCCTGGCCGCTGAGCCGGCATCCATGCCGGCGGCGCCGGCGATTGA
>NZ_JFJW01000104.1:7567-31457 GCF_000611125.1 Cupriavidus sp. SK-4 | reverse complement strand
CGGCGAAACAGCCACGCCCGCCAAGGGCGACAAGCGACCGCATTGGCGCCAGCCTAAAGGGCCGTCGCCCATTCCCCCATCACCTCCTCCTCTCATCCCAAGGGTCATACCGATCCGCCTCCCAATAAGGCGAAATCCCGTAATACTGGTGAATGCTGGTAGCCCACTGCGAATCCGCCATGCTGGGCCAGTGGTCCTTGTCAAACCCCGGCGCGGCCTTGAGCCGATCCCTTTCAACACCAAGCACAAAACACTTGCGCCGCGTGTCAAGCGTGAGCGCCGACCATGGCAAGGCAAAGAGCTTCTCGCCGATGCCAAGGAAGCCGCCCATGGCCAGCACCGCGTAGGCAACGCGCCCGCCCAGCACGTCGATCATGATGTGGTCGATGGTACCGATATCATCGCCGGCGGGGTCAACCACCTTGTTGCCCTCAAGCGTGTCGGCTGCCATCACAAACGGGCCAGGACCCGGGGAATCGCGATCGATGCCGCCGACGATGGATGCGCCGTGCGGCGGCCGTTCTTCAGGGGGTTCAGGTTGGACTCGGGTCATGGCTATCTCCGTTTGGCGGGCCGCGGCGAAGGGCACTGGGTAGGACCCCGCCGCGGCACCTGGACTCAGGGTTGCGGACATACGCTTCAGCGCTTGGTGGCCGTCCCCTTGCGCTGGCCGGCCGGCTTGGCGCCCGCGGGCTGCTTTTCGCTGCCCCACTTGAGCTTCCAGTCGACGTCGTCGCGCGCGGTTTGCGTCTTCTTCTCGGCGTGCATGGCTGCGCTCGGCGAGATCGGGTCGCTGGCCGGGAACGTCATCTCCAGCGAGTCGTCCACGGCGGCCTGGTAGGTCTTGGCTTCCTTGCCCCGTTGCTTGTCGCCGGCGGCGGCCTTGCTGCCTGCGCCGGCCTTGCCCGCGGATGGCCCGCTCATGCGGGCAGCCCGGGACTTGTCGGATTTCGCGCCGGACGGCTTGTGAGCAACCTGCGCGGCCTTGTCGGATTTGCGGCTAGCTTTGGGCATGGTTGTACCCTCCTTGGTTGGGTCATTCATCCATGCAAGGCGCGGGCCAGAAACGGCAGGGGACAGGAGAGTGGCGGGGGAGCGGTGCGGGCGCTGCCGTGACGCCGCGTGTATGGCGAGTGCGACCAAGGCCGGCCGGCAAGCGCTACGCGTAGCGCACGCGACAGGCCGGTAAAAACTACATGGATGCGCGGCGCCGCGTCAGGCGCGCGCGTGGCGCGGGAACCTGACGGCGATGCAGACCCTGATCCGGTCGTTTTCGCAGCCATCGCTTTCCGCGCTCAGCGCCGCGCCGTGCATTTCCACCATGCGGCGCGTCAGCAGCAGCGCGCTGCTCTGCCGGGCCGGGGTCGCGCCGTCCGGCGCCGCCCGGCGCCCGAAGAAATCGGTCAGCGCGGCCAGCCGGCTGGCGCTGCGCTGCTGGTCCAGCGGCGGACTCTCGGTGATGCGCAGCTTCACGTGATCCGGCTCGCTGAATAGCTGCACGGCGACCGAGCCGCCGGCCGGCGCGCGCCAGATGCAATGCACCAGCAGGTGCCGCAGCAGCGGAGCCAGCCGCTCGGCGTCGCCATCGATCAGATAGGCCGATTCAGACGATTCAGCTGCACCGTCAGTGGCGACCGGCGACAGCAGCACGCCACGGGCTTCGGCCGCGGGACGGCGGTCGGCGATGGCCTGGACCGTGAGCGGCAGCAGGTCCAGGCGCTGCCAGCGCGGTGCGCCCTCGTCGGCCAGCAGCCGCACGGCTTCTTCCATCTCCTCGATCAGCGCCAGCTGCTGCTGCATGCCCGAGCGAATCCCGTCCAGCGCGCGCTGCGCGGGCGCCGGCGTGGTATCGAAGGCGCGGTCCAGCACGTAGGCCCAGCTCTGGATGGCGTTCAGCGAGGAACGCAGGTCATGCGCCGATTGCTCGATCAGCGCGCTCACCTCTTGCACGCTGCGCACGGCGTCGGCAGGCGAGGAAAGCGGAGCGTCCGGCATCGCGGACGGCGGGGGTTGCTGCGTCATGTGCGGCTCGGCATTGGCACGTCCCCGGCCGGATTTGCCGGGTTGGATGCGTTGGAGGAAGCAAGAAACGTGCTGCACAGGGCGCTGCGGCCCACTGGCACGGGCCCAATCCCCGCAAACGCAGGCGCTGGCCCACGCCGTCAGCCGGTAGCCGACGATCCGTTGTCGTTGCGCGAGGCGCGCAGCCACTCCGGCAATTCGCCGCGGGCGGCATAATCTTCCAGCCGGTTGTACAAAGTCTTCAGGCTGATGCCGAGGATCTCGGCCGCGTGCTTCTTCACCCCCGCGCATTGCTCCAGCGTGGCGAAGATCAGCTGCCGGTCGGCATCGGCCAGGGACATGCCCACCGGCACCGACACCACCGCCGCGCCCGGCGCCTGCGTGGCCGCGACCTGCAGCGGCACCTGCACTTCGGTGATGAGGTCGTCGTCGGACATGATGAAGGCGCGCTGCACGAAGTTGCGCAGCTCGCGCACATTGCCGGGCCAGGCGTGCAGGCGCAGGCTGTCCAGCACATTGGGCGCGAAGCGGCGCTGGGTGCCCTGCTCGGCATTGAGCTGGTCCAACATCAGGTTGGCGATCTGGATCACGTCGTCGCCGCGCGCGCGCAGCGGCGGCAGTTCTACCGGGAACACGTTCAGCCGGTGGAACAGGTCCGCGCGCAGCTTGCCGTCGGCCACCGCATCTTCGGGGTTGCGGTTGGTGGCGGCCAGCACGCGCACATCGGCATGGCATTCGCGGTTGGTGCCCACGCGCATGAAGGTGCCGGTCTCCAGCACGCGCAACAGCTTGACCTGCAGCTCGGCGGGCATCTCGGTGATCTCGTCCAGGAACAGGGTGCCACCGTCGGCGCGCTCGAAATAACCCTTGTGCTGGCGGTCCGCGCCGGTAAAGCTGCCGCGCTCGTGGCCGAACATCTCGCTTTCGATCAGCGTGGGCGAGATCGCGCCGCAGTTGACCGCCAGGAACGGCTGGCGCCGCCGCGACGAGAGCTCGTGCACGGTCTGCGCGGCCAGTTCCTTGCCGGTGCCGCTTTCGCCGATCAGCAATACCGTGGCTTCAGTCGGCGCCACGCGCGCAAGCTGGTCATAGACCACCTGCATCACTTCGGAGCTGCCCATCAGCCGGCCGAAACGGCCGTAGCGGCGCAACTCGCCGCGCAGCGAATGGATCTCGGCGCGCAACTCGCCGGTGGTGGCCAGGCGCCTGAGCACGGTCTGCAGCCGCGCCACGTTTATGGGCTTGACCAGGTAATCGGTGGCACCGGCGCGCAGCGCTTCGACCGCGCTTTCCACGCTGGCATAGCCGGTCGTGAGGATCACTTCGACGCCCGAGGCGCCGACCTCGTCGAACAGCTCCATGCCGTTGCCGTCCGGCAGGCGCAAGTCGGCCACGATCGCCTCCGGCATGCGCCAGCCGATCTGCAGCCGCGCCTCGCGCAAGGTGCCCGCGGTGGCGGAGGTGAAGCCTTCCATGGCCACGATCTCGGCTAGCGCGGCGCATGCGTTTTCGTCGTCATCGACAATCAGGATGTGGGGCATACGATCCGTCAGTGAGACCTATTGGAAACTTGGGCGAAATCCGCTGGCACCTGCTTTCGCGCGCCACGGCGGCCATTGCTGCCGGGCTCGGGACGCCCGCCGGCGCGCTCCATGCGAGGCGTGGCGCGACGGGCACAGGGGCGGCACGGGTTTCGACTGCGACATTGTCAGTCGGTTGCACAAGTCCACTGCGTAATGCCAGTCTAAGCGCGGGCAGGCACGGTCGTTGCCGGTGTCCGTCTGACACAGCTGTCGGATGTTTCCGCGCGGGGTCAGACATCTATGGCAAGCCCCTGCGCCAAAGGCTAGCATAGGAACTTCTCACGACAAGCCCGCCCC
Organism: Cupriavidus sp. SK-4; assembly: GCF_000611125.1. NCBI lineage: Bacteria > Pseudomonadati > Pseudomonadota > Betaproteobacteria > Burkholderiales > Burkholderiaceae > Cupriavidus > Cupriavidus sp. SK-4. The sequence continues at coordinate 27,555 of NZ_JFJW01000104.1, read as the reverse complement.
CGACCGAGGCCTTAATTGTGCCCGTGACCGCCAGCACACCGCAGCGCAGCAACGCCGCCCCCCCCTCTGGCCAGCCCGCCGGCCATGCCGCCAGCACATCCGAGCCGGCGCGCGAGGCCGCGCCGCGCCGCGCCATACCGTCGCAGGTCTCGCTGCTGTGGGAAAGCGCGTCGCCCGCCATGCAACGCTTGCTGGCCCAGATCGAGCGCGTGGCGCCCACCGATGTCACCATGCTTGCGGTAGGCGAAAGCGGCTCCGGCAAGGAAGTGGTGGCACGCGCGGTGCATGAGCGCAGCGCGCGCCGCAAAGGCCCCTTCATTGCGGTCAACTGCGGCGCGATCCAGCCCACGCTGATCGAGTCAGAGCTGTTCGGCCACGAGAAAGGCGGCTTTACCGGTGCGATCGAGCAGAAGGCAGGCTACTTCGAGCAGGCCCATGGAGGCACGCTGTTTCTCGATGAAGTCACTGAAATGCCGCTCGAGATGCAGATCAAGTTGTTGCGGGTGCTGGAAGGCCGGACCTTCCACCGCGTCGGCGGCGACACGCCCATCGCCTCGGACGTGCGCATCCTGGCAGCCACCAACCGCGACCCGGTCGAGGCAGCGCGTGCCGGCCAGTTGCGCGAAGACCTGCTGTACCGGCTGGCCGTGTTCCCGCTGCATATCCCGCCGCTGCGCGAGCGGCCCGACGATATCGTGCCGCTGGCACGCCACTTCCTGGCCGAATACAACGCCATGGAGCGCACCGACAAGGCCTTCTCGGCCGCCTCGCTGGAGCGGCTGGTGCGCTATGACTGGCCGGGCAATGTGCGCGAGCTGAAGAACGCCGTCTACCGCGCCTTTATCCTGGCCGACAAGGTCGTGGAAATCGGCAACCCCAACCTGGCCACGCAGCCGCCGCGGCCCACCACGGTGGACGGCGTGGTCAGCGTGCGCGTCGGCACCACGCTGGCCGACACCCAGCGCGAGATCATCATGGCCACCCTGGCGCGCTTTGACGGCGACAAGCGCCAGGCCGCGCGCGCGCTCGGCATCAGCCTGAAGACGCTGTACAACCGGCTGGACGCCTACCGCTCCTTGTAAGGCGCCGGCGCGGCCAGCGCGCGCGACAGGACCTCGATCGCCAGCGGCTTGGTCAGGTACGCATGGAAGCCGGCCAGTTCGCTGCGCCGCTGGTCTTCGGCAGTGCAGCGCCCGGTCAGCGCCAGGAACTGCACCGCGCGCGGGGCGCACGCCTGGCGCAATGCCGGCAGGACTTCAAAGCCCGACATGTCGGGCATCTCCAGGTCGAGCAGCACGCAATCCGGGCGGAATTCGGCAACCAGGTCCAGTGCCTGCTGGCCGCCATGGGCCGCGCGCGCCTCATGGCCGAGCAGGCCCAGCAGCTCGGCCATGCTGTCGGCCGAATCGGCATTGTCGTCCACCACCAGCACGCGGCGCCGCGGCACCGGCCCCGGCGGCGGCGTGCCGGCCTCGCGCCGGCGGGCGCTGGCGCGCGGCAGGATCACGGTGAAGGTGCTGCCCTTGCCGGCGCCACCGCTGTCGGCCTGGATCGCACCGCCGTGCGCTTCCACCACGGCCTTGGCCAGTGCCAGCCCGATGCCCAGGCCGCTGCGGCTGCCGGCGTCGGCCTCCTGCGCGAACAGGTTGAAGATGCGGTCCAGCGCCGCGGGCGCAAGGCCCCAGCCGGTATCCGACACGGCGGTGATCACGCGCGCTGACTCCACGCTCACATGCACGCTGACGGTGCCGCCGCGCGGCGTGTACTTGACCGCATTGCTGAGCAGGTTCAGCAGCACCTGCCCCAGCCGCGCGGCATCGGCGCGCACGTAGGGCGAGCTTGCCGGCAGCGCCACCACGAGCCGCTGGCCGGCTGCTTCCAGCACCGGGCGGATTGCCTCGATGCTGATGGTCACCACGTCGTTGTACGAGGTGGGCGTCAGCTCCATGTTCAGCTTGCCGGCGGTCACGCGGCCCACGTCGAGCAGGTCGTTCACCAGCCGCTCCAGCTGGTGCAGCTGGCGGTCGATGATCCCGGCGCAGCGGTGCGCGCGCGTGTCGGCATCCGGGGTCAGCGCGATCACTTCCACCGCGTTGCGCACCGCCGCCAGCGGATTGCGCAGTTCATGCGCCAGGATGGCCAGGAACGATTGCAGCCGGCGGCTGCCGGCTTCCAGCATTTCCAGCCGCAGCGCATCGCTCAGGTCGTGGACGGTCCACAGCAGGCTGGTCGGGCAGCCGGCGGCGTCGCGCACCAGCACCATGCGCGTATGGCAACGCACCACCGAGCCGTCCTTGCGTGCGACGCGCTCGTCGCCGGCCCACTGGCCGCAGGCGCGCGCGGCTTCCAGCGCCGCGCGGTCGCGTCCCGCGGCGGCATCCTGGCGGGAATAGAGCAGTGCCAGCGGCTGGCCGACGGCTTCGGCCTCGACATAGCCGGCCAGCGCCTGCGCGCCGACGTTCCAGCTGCGGATGGTGCCGTCCAGGTCAAGTTCGCACACCGCGGTGCCGGGCAGGTTGTCGGCCAGCAGGCGCAGCCGGGTATCGGCCAGCCGGGCATGCTCGGATGCGGCCTGCTGCACGGTAATGTCGCGGCACGACACGATAAAGCCGGCGGCCTGGCCTGCTGCGGACTCCACGGACGAGGCATCGACATGCCCGGCCGCCGCGGCCGGTCCGTCGGCCGCGCCAATGGCCCGCATGAGGCAGGACGCCTGCAGCAGGCTGCCGTCGCGCCGCACGCGCCAACCCTGGTCGCGCGCGCTGCCTCCGAGTGCGGCCGCCTGCAGCCATTGCTGCGGCAGGCCGGCAGCGACATCGTCAGGACGATGCAGGCAGGAAAGGTGACGGCCGGTGATTTCCTCGGCGCTGTAGCCGAACACGCGCCGTGCGGTATCCGGCCACATCGCAATGCACCCGTGCGCATCGGTCTCGAACACGGCGCAGTCTTCCACCGCGTCGAGCAGGCGCCGGTACTGTGCCGCCAGCAGGAGGCCGGCATCGTCCGGCTCGCCGACGGGTGACGTACGGATGCCTTTTGCCGCTTGCGGCTCGGACATGAGCACACCTTCTGTGTGATGGGGTGAGGACAGCAGGCCCCGTGCGCGGGCGGCCTGACGCCGCCGTGCGGCGGAGGGCCGAATGCCCGCAAATGCGGGCATTCGAGTCAATGATAGGCGTTCGCGGCCCATGCGCCACCCATGTGCGCGACACCGGACACTAGCGTTTGTGTCGCAACTGGTACACCGCGGCAACCGCGGCGGAGGCGCCCACCACCAGCGCAGTGGCCAGCATCGGGTGCCGCGCGGTGGTGGTGTAGGGGCAGGAGTGCAGCGCGTTGTGGCTGCCGCTGCGTTCCTGCAGGCCGCTGCCGCTGCCATACAGCGCATTGTCCTCGAGCGGACCCGCGGGGTGGTGCGTCTGTTGCGCGCGGCCCATGAAGCGGCGCATGAAGCGGTCGAAGGTGTGCGGCGCATGGTACGCCGCGGCCGAGAACGCCTTGGCGGCCGCACCGACGAAGAGTTCGCGGCGCGGGTTCGCGGCGGCAAACAGGATCGCGTCGGCGGCCAGCGCCGGGTCATACAGCGGCGGCGGCATGCGCGGCTCGACATCGAGGAAGTTCTTGGCGTGCATGGCCAGCGGCGTTTCCAGTCCGGCAGGCTTGATCAGCGTCACGATGACCGGCGCCTGCTCTTGCTCCAGTTCCAGCCGCAGCGAATCGGTAAAGCCCTTGATCGCGTGCTGCGAGGCCGCGTAGGCGCTCTGCAGCGGCAGCGGTCCGTCCGCGGCCTCGCTGCCCATGTTGATAATGGCGCCGCCGTGCTCGCGCAGGTGCGCGGCCGCCGCCAGCGAGCCATGCACGGTGCCCCAGTAGTTGGTATCGAACAGCCGCCGCTGGTCTTCCAGCGGCACGTCGCAATGGCGGCCGAAGATGGTCACGCCGGCGTTGTTGATCCAGGTATCGAAGCCACCGAAGCGCTCGATGGCAGCCTGCGCCACCTTGCCAACCTCTTCATGCTTGCCGACATCGGCCACCACGGTGATGACTTCATTGCCATGCTCGCGCAGCTCTTCGGCCAGCTGGTGCAGCGAGCCCTCGCTGCGCGCTACCAGCACCAGCCGCGCGCCCTGCTGCGCCGCCTTGCGCGCCGTCACCAGGCCCACGCCGCTGCTGGCACCGGTCAGGACGATGACCTGCGAGCCAATGTTCTTCAGGGTTGGTTTCATCGCCGCTTCTCCTCGGGGAGGCCCGGCACGGTGCCGGGCATGCCGCTGGGGAGTCGCAAGGAGCGTTCCTGTCCGGGGCGGCCCCGGGTGGCGGCGCCACGGCACGCGGGCCGCCGCAGATTTACAACACCCGGTAAGAACCACATGCCGCGGCGCACGCACGGGGCTGCCACAGGGCGCTGTAGGACGGGCGCCGATTTCAGCGGCGGCATGTGCTGCCTAAGCTGGATACATCCCACGTAACCGGCGACAGCCATGGCCAAGACCACGCGACCGACAGCGCCACAGGATCCAGGCAAACGCCGCACCGCGGCAAAAGGCGCCGGCAAGCACACCGGCAAGCGCGCCAGCACGGCCCGCCCGGCGGCACGCGGCGCGCCGGCCGCCAAGGCCGCCCCCGCCGCACTCGACAAATACCGCCGCATGCGCGACTTCGGCGCCACGCCTGAGCCCAGCGGCGCCGCGCGCACCCGCGGCAAACCGCGCAAGCGCGCCGGCGAGCTGTCCTTCGTGATCCAGAAGCATGCGGCGCGTCGGCTGCACTATGACTTTCGCCTCGAGCTCGGCGGCGCGCTGAAAAGCTGGGCCGTGCCCAAGGGCCCGAGCCTGGACCCTGCCGACAAGCGCATGGCCATCCATGTCGAGGACCACCCAATGGACTACGCCGACTTCGAGGGCGTGATTCCCGCCGGCCACTACGGCGCCGGCACGGTCATCGTCTGGGACCGCGGCACCTGGTTGCCGGTGGGCGATGCCGAGGCCGGCTACCGCGCCGGCAAGCTGAAGTTCGAACTGCGCGGCGAAAAGCTGCACGGTCACTGGACCCTGGTGCGCATGCACGGCAGCCGGCAGAAGGAGCAGGACGCCTGGCTGCTGATCAAGGAGCGCGACGAGACCGCCGTGCCGGCATCGGAGTTCGATGTGGTCGAGGCCTTGCCGGACAGCGTGCTGGGCGGCACGCAGCGCAAACCCGCGGCAAAGCGCGCCAAGTCCGCGCAGCCGCCTGACGAAGCCGCACCAGATGCACACGGCACGGCGAAGTCCCTGAAGCCGCCGCGCGGCGCGCCGCGCGCGGCCTTGCCGCTGGCGCTGGCGCCGCAGCTGGCCACGCTGGTGGAGCAGCCTCCGTCCGACGCGCAGGCGTGGCACTACGAGATCAAGTTCGACGGCTACCGGCTGCTGGCCCGCATCGACGGCAAGGATCTGCGCCTGTTCACGCGCCAGGGCCACGACTGGACCAGCAAGCTGCGTGCGCTGGCGCGCGACGTCGGCGCCCTGGGCCTGCCCGACGGCTGGCTCGATGGCGAGATCGTGGTGCTCGGCAAGCATGGCGCAACCGACTTCCAGGCGCTGCAGAATGCCTTCGATACCGCGCGCGTCGAGGGCATCCAGTATTTCGTGTTCGACCTGCCCTACTTTGCCGGCCATGACCTGCGCAAGCTGCCGCTGGTGGAGCGGCGCGCCCTGCTGCGCCGGATCTTCGCGCACAACACCTCGCCGCGCCTGCAGTTCAGCGAGGACTTCGAGGCCGGCCCTGCCGACATGCTTGAGGCAGCCTGCCGCATGAAGCTTGAAGGCGTGATCGGCAAGCGCGCCGACGCCGCCTATGTCAGCGCGCGCACCAGTACCTGGATCAAGCTGAAATGCACTTTGCGCCAGGAGTTCGTGGTGGCGGGCTTCACCGACCCGAAAGGCAGCCGCGCCGGCATCGGCTCGCTGCTGCTTGGCGTGCACGACAGCGGCGGGCGGCTGCGCTACGCGGGCAATGTCGGCACCGGCTTCGACACACGCACGCTGGGCGCGCTGCGCACGCAACTGGACGCGTTGCGCGCCGATTCCGCGCCCTTTGAGAGCGTGCCGGCAGGCGTGAAAGGGCACTGGGTGCGGCCAAAGCTGGTGGCCGAGGTCTCGTTCGGCAGCTGGACCCGCGAGGGCCGCGTGCGCCATTCCGTCTTCCACGGTCTGCGCACCGACAAGCCCGCGCGCGCGGTGTCGGTGGAGCGGCCGGCAACGCCGGCAGCCAAGGGCAAGCCCGCGGCAAAAACGGCAAAGCCTACCGGGACACGGCCGAAGTCCAGCACGACCGCAAAGCGCACCACCGCCGCCGGCGGCAAGGTCGCGATCAGCCATGCCGAGCGCGTCATCGACACGGCATCCGGCCTGACCAAGGGCGACCTGGTGCGCTACTACGAACGCGCCGCGCCGCTGATCCTGCCGCACCTGCGCGGGCGACCGATCGCGATGGTGCGCGCGCCATCGGGCGTGGGCGGCGAGCAGTTCTTCCAACGGCATAGCGACACGCTGCGGGTGGACGGCCTCAACGTGCTCGATCCCGGCCTGTGGCCGGGGCATCCCGCGCTGCTGGAAATCGCTTCGGCCGAAGCCCTGGTGGCCGCGGCACAGCTCAACGTGGTGGAGTTCCACACCTGGAACGCCAGCAAACGCAGCATCGACCGCCCCAACCGCATCGTCTTCGACCTGGACCCGGGCGAAGGCGTGCCCTGGGCACAAATGCAGGAGGCCGCCGCGCTGATGAAGGCGCTGCTCGATGAACTCGGCCTCGCCGGCTTCCTGAAGACCAGCGGCGGCAAGGGGCTGCACGTGGTGGTGCCGATCACGCCGCGTGCGGGCTGGGACGAGGTGAAGGCGTTCGCGCATGACGTGGTGCGCCATGTCGCCGCGACCATTCCGCAGCGCTTCGTGGCCAAGAGCGGTCCACGCAACCGCGTTGGCAAGATTTTCATCGATTACCTGCGCAATGGCGTAGGCGCCACCACGGTGGCCGCATTCTCGGCGCGGGCACGCCCGGGGCTGGCCGTATCGATGCCGGTGTGGTGGGAGGAGCTCGATAGCCTGCAAGGCACGGCGCAGTGGACCGTGGACGATGCCGGCCCGAGGCTCGACGCCCTGGCGGCCGACGACCCATGGGCGGACTACGCCGAGACCCGGCAGGCGATCACGCGCGCCGCGGCGCGGCTGGCACGCGCCCGATAGCCTCCCCGTTCCCGCCGGAAATCCGCAGCAGAAGCCAAGCGGCACATTTCTTGCCGCATCCCGGTCATGGCACACGGCCCGGCACACCCGCCGCGTGCGCCTCGTTGCACTGCTGCCAGTGCAGCGACGACATGGAGACGTGATGATGAGCCAACTCAGGATCGCCGCGAAGATTCAAGCCGCCGCCGCCGCGCCACGCAACCGGCGCGCCTTGCGCCACCTGCTGGTTTCCTGCGCGATGCTGTCCTTCGCCGCCAGCCCGGTGCAGGCACGCCTGCCGGCGCAGACGCCCGAGCAGCAGCAGGCCGCCGAAGCCAAGAAGACCAAGGAAGCCGAAGCGGCCAAACAGCAGGCCGAGGCATTGGGCCGGGTCCAGGACCGGATTGCTGCGCGCTTTGGCAAGGGCGCCACCGGCGGCGGCACTACCGAGCCCGGCAAGATCCCGCAGAAAGCTGCCGAAGCGGCCGGCTCGGCCGGACCGCACGGCGGCACCTCCCCCAGCGCCGAAGCGCATGGCGGCGAGGCGGCCCGCCGCTGAAGCGCGCAACCCGTGCCACGCAGTTCACTTGCCGCGCTGCGTGCCGGGCGACGCCTGCCCGGCACGCCTCTTGCCACTGCCAGCGCAACAGCCTGGCAAAGACCGCAGGCGTGCTGATGCAAAAGGGGGAACGGCGATGGACGACTTCTGTGCGCATGTAATAACTACAACCGGCGGCCGCGCCGGCGCGGCAAAGCTTGCAAGCGGTGCGGCGCGGCTGGCGCGGTTTTACACGGCGCCGCGGACCATCCCGGGCCTTGAGCAAACCTCCGCGCGGGCGCGCAAGCGCCTGTCAGCGTGATGCCATGACGCCGCATGCCGCCAATCCGGCCCCGCTGATCCTGAATGTCGATGACCGCGAGGGACCGCGCTACGTCAAGAGCCGCATTCTCCATCGCGGCGAGTATTCCGTGATCGAGGCCGCCACCGGCCATTCGGCGCTGTCGCTGGTGCGACAGCATGCGCCGCTGCTGGTGCTGCTGGCGGCACGCCTGCCCGATATCAGCGGGCTGGAAGTCTGCCGGCTGCTCAAGGCCGATCCACAGACCGCGCACACGCTGGTGCTGCTGACCTCGCCAGGGCTGGCGCAATCGCGCCAGCGCGTAGAGGCGCTGAACTGCGGCGCCGACGGCTACCTGGTCGAGCCTGCCGAGCCGGAAGAGGTGTTGTCGAGCATCCAGGCGCTGCTGCGGCTGCGCGGGGCAGAGGACGCCTATCACCGCACGTCGCGGGCACTGCATGAGCATGAAGACATGTTCCGCCAGCTGGCCGAATCGCTGGCCGACGTGGTGTGGATCCTCGATCCGGCCGAGCCCCGCCTGCTGTTCGCCAGCCCGTCGCTCGCCACGTTGTGCGGCCATGCGCCCGAGCAGCTGACGCAAGAGCCGCGCCGCTGCCTGGAGCGCGTGGCCCCGGCCGACCGTGCGCGCGTGGAAGCGGCGTTTGCCAGCATGCTGGGCGACGGCAGGCTGGACATCGAGTTCCGCCTTGCGCGCCCGGACGGCGAGCTGCGCGATATCCGCGCGCGGGCGTTCCCGGTGCGCGGCGTGGAAGGCCCGCCGGCCGACGACGGCACGCCGGCGTCGCGCATCGCCGGCACCTGCCAGGACGTGACGCTGCAAAACCGTGCCGGACGCGCGCTGCACGACGAGGAACGGCGCAAGGACCAGTTCCTGGCCATGCTGGCGCATGAACTGCGCAATCCACTGGCGCCGCTGCGCAGCGCCGCGGACCTGTTGCAGCAGCTCTCGCCATCGCGCGAGGACATGTTCCGCGCGCGCGACATCATCGGCCGGCAGCTGCACCACCTGACCCGGCTGGTGGATGAGTTGCTCGACATCTCGCGTTTCAACCAGGGCCGCATCACGCTGCGCGAGGACCTAGTGGAACTGCGCACCGCGCTCAATACCGCGGTGGAAGCCGTGCGCCCCACGATGGACGCCTGCGGCCATACGCTGCGCCTGTCGCTGCCCGAGCAGCCCCTGCCAGTACGCGGCGACCTGGTGCGCCTGACGCAGATCTTCAGCAACCTGCTGCAGAACGCCGCGGCCTACACGCCCGCCGGCGGCCAGATCGTCGTCGATGCCAGTCTCGAGGACGAGGCGGCGGACACCGCGCCCGATGCCGCGTCCGGCGCCCGCGTCACCGTGCGCGTGCGCGACAACGGCGCCGGCCTGTCCGAGGCACTGCAGCGGCAGCTGTTCGATCCGCTGGCCCCGCGCGACGACGGCACCCAGCCGGAACCGCCGCGCAGCGCGTTCCCGCATGACGGTCCCGGCATCGGCCTGACGCTCGTGCAAAAGCTCGTGCGCCTGCATGGCGGCACCATCCGCGCCGACAGCCCCGGCGCCGGACAGGGCAGCACCTTCACGGTGACGCTGCCGGTGGAGCCGTGGCAGAAGTGGCACCCAGGCTCCGGCCGCACCGCACCGCACCGCGGCGTGCCGCGCCGGATCATGGTGGTGGACGACAACCCTGACGCGCTCGAAGCCATGATGATGACGCTGCAGACGCTCGGCCATACGGTGGTGACCGCCGCCGACGGCCCCAGCGCGCTGGCGCGCGCCACCGATGCCCGACCGGAGGTGGTGCTGCTGGACCTGGGCATGCCCGCCATGGACGGCTTCGAAACCGCGCGCCGCCTGCGCGCGCTGCCCGAGATGCGCGGCGCCACGCTGGTGGCGCTGACCGGTTTCGGCCAGCCCGAGGACCGCCGCCGCGCGCTGGAAGCCGGCTTCGACCAGCACCTGGTCAAGCCGGCCGACCTGGACGCGCTGACACGGCTGCTGGACGAACTCAGCGCGGGCCACCCCTAGCGCGATGCCGATGCCAGCCGCCGATCCCAGTCACCCCTGAACAAGGAAGCTCCGTGCATACCACGCCCGATCCCGACATCCCGCCGCGCAAGCCTGAAACCCCGCCGCCGGAACCTCCGCCGGGCCCGCCCGAACCGGTGGCAGACCCGCCTCCGGGCGATCTGCCGCCACCGCCGCCGCAACGTGCCCGTGCGGCTGGCAAAGGAGCCGTCACGTGTCACGCATCATCTGGAAAGGCGCCATAACCTTTGGCCTGGTCAATATCCCGGTGGTATTGCGGCCCGCGTCGCGCAGCCAGACGCTGGACCTGGACCTGCTCGACGTGCGCGACATGGCGCCAGTGGGCTACCAGCGCATCAACAAGAGCACCGGCAAGCCGGTCGACAAGGAACATATCGTCAAGGGCTACCAGTACGCCAAGGACGAATACGTACTGCTGAACGAGGAGGACTTCCGCCAGGCCAATGTCGAGGCCACGCAGACGGTGGATATCGTCAGCTTTGTCGACGCGCAGAGCATCCCGCCGTACTACTTCGACACGCCCTACTACCTCGAGCCCGACAAGCGCGGCGAGCGCGGCTACGCGCTGCTGCACGAAACCATGCGCCGCACCGGGCGTGCCGCGCTGGCGCTGGTGGTGCTGCGCGCCCGCCAGCACCTGGCCGCGATGCTGGTGCACGGCGACGCGCTGGTGCTCAACACCATGCGCTTTGCCGACGAGGTGCTGCCCATCTCCGAGCTGCGCCTGCCCAAGGCGGCCACCGGCAAACCCACCGGTGCGCACGCGCGCGAGATCGAGATGGCGACCAAGCTGGTCGACGACATGAGCGAAGACTGGGAGCCGGAACAGTACCGCGACAGCTATCGTGACGACCTGATGGCGCGCATCGAAGAGAAGATCGACTCCGGCAAGACCCACCAGCTGACCCCGCCTGCGGAAGAGGAAGAAGCGCCGCGCCAGGGCGCCAAGGTCATCGACATGGTGGCGCTGCTGCGCCAGAGCCTGGGCCAGCGCGGCAAGGAAGACAAGGACGACGCCGCGCCCGCGCGCCGCAAGGCCCCCGCGCGGCATGCCGCCGCCAGGAAGCAGCCCGCTGCAAAGCGGGCTGCGACCCCGCCTGCCAAGCGCGCCAGCACTGCCACCAAGACCAAGCGCGCACCGGCCAAGCGCGAGTCGCATGCGCCGGCCGCGCGCAAGAGTGCAAGCACTACGCGCAGGAAGCACGCGGCATAGGCAGGCACTGCGGTTCCAGAGGGTGCGGTTCGCAAATGATGTCAGCCAAATCGCGATTGTGGTCTCCCTCTCCCGCGCGCGGGAGAGGGGAGCAAACCCTCAGCATCGGACAAGCCCCGCGACGACACCTTCAGGTTGTCATTGACCGACGTCACGCCCTCGACGCTGCGGATCGCGTCCAGTGCCATGTCGTGCTGCTGCTGGCTCGGCACCGTCCCACTCACTTCGACCGTGCCCTGCTTGGTCTTCACATGGATGCCGGTGGACTTGAGGTCCTTGGTCGTGAGCAGCTTGGTTTTGATCCTGGTGGTGATGGCGCCGTCCTCGACGGCCCGCTTGGTCTTGTCGACGCTCATGTCCGGGGCGGCGCCCCGGTCAGGGTCGGCACGGCCGGGCATGCCCGGCGCGGAATTGACGGGTGCCACAGGGGTATCGTCGGCCGCAACCAAGATCAGGCCGCTCTTGTCGAGCGCCAGGGCGCTGCCGGCCGCCGCTAGCGCCGCAGCAACACAGGCCATCCGCACGGTGCGCGCGGGGATTCGGGAAAAACGCATGGCTGCCTCCTGTTTCGGGTAACCAGCGCATCCGTTGCCGACCTTGCCTGGCACGCGGAACCACTGGTAAGCCATTTTTCAGCAAGCTCCATACCTGCCGGCCCGGCCGTTCCAGGCGTCCCCGACGGGGCGCACGGTGTGTAAATCGGGCCACCCGTTGTAAAAGCGCCCGCCGCACGGTGTGCTGCATCGCGCGCTACATACCGGTGCGGGCGGCACCCAGGTCCCTCCATGCTTGGCATGGCGATTGCGAAACAAGGAATGCGGCAGTTCGCCGCGCCAAGGAGCTAGCAATGGGACAGCAGCAACAGCCGGGTCAATCGCAGTCGGGCCAGAAGCCGCAGGATCAGAAGCAGCAGGAACAATCTGGCCAACGCGGCAGCCAACAGCAGCCGGGACAACAACAAGGCGGCGGTCAGATGGGTAACCAGGACCGCAAGCAGGACCAACAACAGCAGCAGGATCGCGGCAGCTCGCAACCGGGCCAGCAAAGTGGCCAACGCAGCGGCCAGCAAAGCGGCCAGGGCGGGCAACAGGGTGGCCAGCAAGGCGGACAACGCCAGCCGTAAGCAGCGACAGCCACGACAACAGGCAGCTTTCCGGGTATGTGCGGCAGCAACATGCGGTGCGGCCGCAGGGGCATACGCCGGAGATTGACAGGCCGGGACTCCCGCAAGGGGGCTCCGGCCCTTTTTGCTGCAACCGCAGCGGCATGACCCCGCGCACATCGTCCCGCATCCCGTGTATGCTGGCCCTGACTTCCCCATTCAGGCACCGGCCTTGTCCAGCTTCACCGACCCCGCCGCCGGCCGCTCCGCGCAGCCAGGACGCGGCCCGCTGAACCATCTCTCTAGCAGGCTGCGTGAGCGCGCCGGCGCGCACGTGCGCGCGCTGACCCGCAGCAATTCCGGCCTGACTCTCGACTACGACAACCCACCGGGCGATCCCGGCCTGTTCGGGCCCGACGCGGTCTGCTGGCGCGTGCATGCCGACTTTCCCGCAATGCTCGCGGGCGGCGTCAGCGCGCTGCTGCTGCAGACGCTGCATCCGCTGGCGCTGGCCGGGGTCTGGGACCACTCCAGCTTTCGCACCGACATGCAGGGGCGCCTGGGGCGCACCGCGCAGTTCATCGCCGGCACCACCTACGGCAGCCGCGCCGATGCCATGGCGTTGATCGGGCGCGTACGGCGCATCCATGCCGGCGTGGTTGGCGTGGCCCCGGACGGGCGGCACTACGCGGCCTCCGATCCGGCGTTGCTGACCTGGGTGCACGTGGCCGAGGTCTCGAGCTTCCTGGCCGGCTACCTGCGCTATGTCGGGCCACTGAGCAGCGCGGAGCAGGATCGCTACTACGACGAGGTTGCGCGCATCGCCCTTATGCTGGGTGCGGCCGACGTGCCGCGCTCGCGTGCCGAAGTCACAGCCTACCTGGAGGCCATGCGGCCTGCGCTGCTGGCCAGCGAACGCACCAGCGAAGTGGTGCGGCTGGTGCGAAAGATGCCGGTGGCCAACCCGCTGCTGCAGCCGGCGGTACGCATCATGGCCGACGCGGGCATCGCCCTGCTGCCGCCGTGGGCACGGCACCAGCTCGACCTGGATGGCCCTTCGATACGGCGCCCGGCAGCACTCGCGGGCATGCATGTGCTGGCACCGGCGCTTCGCTGGGTGCTGGGCGCCGGCCTGGCAGCGCGCGCACGGCGGCGCGTGGCCCGCGGCGTTGCCACGGCGGCCGGCTGAGGGCCGCGCGGGCTATCGGCGTTCAGCGGACCCTTCTTGAATGGAAATGAGAATTGGCGGCAAAAACCCTCGCATTTCGGAGGATTGTGCGACACGAAAGTGGCGTTAAATCTGCCTGGGCATTCCGAACGGCCGGTCGGTTTTTACTAACCGCACCAGCCACAGCGCCACAGAGCGCGATTCAAACGACGCAGGCAAAAAAAGAAGCCTACGCGCGGGGTGCTCGTAGGCTTTCCAGGACTGCTCGAGCCGAAAGGCTCTTGCCAAGAATATAAACGCGCTTACATGAGGTGTAAATCCCGTTTCTATCAGGGGATTCCCTTATGACAATATGAGATTATTTGCGCACTTTTTATGGTTTTAGCCCTGACGCTACATCAGGGCATTTTTCGCAGGGGCTGGCAATTTCCTCGCTGGCCCAGTCCACACCGGGGCCTGCCGGCCCGACGCTCTAGCCGCAGTATGCGGCAGCGCACAATCGGCTACAATATCACGGCTTCGAGAGCAACAACTTTTATAGAGCAAAGCCGCTATTCCAGGAACGGCGGGCGGTTCGTCAACGCTTGAAAGAACTTTGTTACTCTCGGCCCTGAAGTACTCCCCTTCTCTTCTGGCAGCGCCAACCGCCGGCACCTGCGCCGTTACCGAGAGCGGATGTTTCCCCTGCCGCCCTGGCCGCGCTGCACCCCAAGCCGTCGGCCAACGGACTGTTATCAGCCGCCAGAACCCTAGCGGGCTCTTCCGGAGTCGTTGTGAAGAAGAAGGAAACCCGGCCCAAGTCACGCAGCCGGAAACAACTGCAGCACCAGCAATTTGCTGCATACAGCACCAGCCAGGCGCCGGTGATCGTCCACCTGTCCACCGGCGCCCGGCTGCAGGGCCTCATCCTGGCGTCAGACGACTACGTGGTGCTGCTTGGCCGGCAGCCAGACGACATCCGGCCCACGGTGGTCTACAAGCGGGCCATCTGCCTGGTCACGCTGGCCAATGCGCCGGACGCGCCGGCGGTGGCTCCGGATCCGGCCCCGGAGCCGGACTTCCTGCCGATCTACATACCCCGCACCAGCAAGCGCCGCTAGGCCAACGCCTGCCCCACACGCCCTCAGGCCCCGCCGCTCCCTGCCGCAAGGCGCCTCTGCCCGCCCTGCCGGCACCCCGCGCAACTATCGCGGAGATCACTCTAAACCTTTGCCTTGCCCGGTCGATAACCCAAGCAACGGAGGCACTCTACGCCCTGCAAAGCAGGCCGCCAACGTTACGGCACTAGCCGGAATGCCCAAAACTTTGCATATAGGAGTCGTACCATGGCGCAAGTCATTAACACCAACACGTTGTCGCTGTCGACGCAGAACAACCTGAACTCGTCCCAGGCATCGCTGAACACCGCGATCCAGCGCCTGTCGTCGGGCCTGCGCATCAACAGCGCAAAGGACGATGCCGCCGGCCAGGCCATCGCCAATCGCTTCACCGCCAACATCAAGGGCCTGACGCAAGCTTCGCGTAACGCCAACGACGGTATCTCGATCGCGCAGACGACCGAAGGCGCCCTGAACGAAATCAACACCAACCTGCAACGCATCCGTGAACTGAGCGTGCAGGCGCAGAACGCCACCAACTCGGACAGCGACAAGGCTTCGATCCAGGCTGAAATCACCCAGCGCCTGGACGAAATCACCCGCGTGTCGGACCAGACCCAGTTCAACGGCGTGAAGGTGCTGGCCAAGGACCAGAAGCTGACGATCCAGGTTGGCGCCAACGACGCGGAAACGATCACGATCGACCTGAAGCAGATCAATGCCTCGACGCTGGGCCTGTCGAAGCTTGACGTGTCGAAGAACATCTCGAGCAAGGACCTGACGGCTGTTGGCGCGAACATCTCGGAAGCCGTTCCGGCAAAGACCGTTGCGCTGACCTACTCGGGCACGTCGTCGACGATCAGCTTCGAAGTGGCGACGGCCGGCACGAGCCAAGGCGACCTCGTTGCAACCGATGGCACGAACTACTACGCCGCCACGTACGACAAGGCCACTAACGTCGTCACGTACAACACCACGACCGCCCTGGGCGCCGGTGCAGTCACCGCTGCTGCCGGCACGGAGTTCGTGAACCCGGCGGACGGCACGCTGGTTCAGCTTTCCGACATCACGACGGGCGCGACGCAGGCCGGCCACAACAACACGGCGGCTACCGCAACGTACCAGCTGTTTGTCAGCGACACGGCTCCCAACAGCTATATTGTCAAGTCGGGCGCTGACACGTACGCCGTGACCTCTGTCGATATCAACACCGGCAAGGTTGTCGTTGGCGCAAAGGATGCTGCTCCCGTGGCCACCGCTGGCTACACCGAAGCAACCGGCGGCGTGCTGACCGTCCCCGGCACGCAAGCTGTTGCCAAGGACATGTCCGATGTCAACACTGCCCAGCCCACCGGCACCAACGCGCTGCTGAAGGACAAGAGCGGCAACTACCTCGTCAGCAACACCGCTGCCGATGGCACCGTGACGTACAACAAGGCAACCGTCAACGGCACGACCGGCAAGGTCACGCTGGGCGATGAAGTCGTGGTCGATCCGCTGAAGGCAATCGACAACGCCCTGTCGAGCGTCGACAACCTGCGTAGCGACCTGGGTGCCATCCAGAACCGCTTCGAGTCGACCATCAACAACCTGAACAACACGGTGACCAACCTGTCGGCCGCCCGTTCGCGTATCGAAGACGCGGACTACGCCACGGAAGTGTCGAACATGACCCGTGCCCAGATCCTGCAGCAAGCCGGTACCTCGGTGCTGGCCCAGGCCAACCAGACCACGCAAAGCGTGCTGTCGCTGCTGCGTTAAGCAGGATTGCTGTACCGCAGGAAACCGGGCCGCCAGGCCCGGCTTCCTGCCGGAGTGCTTTGCAGGCGGACCGCTGCCTGCAAAGCATTTCCCTGTCGATGTCTGAACGGATTCCAACGGAACGCCCCTGATCATGGCTTCTCCTGCGACTGTTTCCCTGCCGGCCCAGCCGGTGCGGCCCGAGTCAACCGCCACGCTGCCACCTGCGCGCACGGCCCTCGGCACCCGCTCGGCAGCAAGTGTCGCCGCCATCCACGCGACTGACGGCGATACCTCGGCCGCAATGGCGGAACTGGTCGAGGCGCTGAAAGCCACATCCATCGGCCTGCGATTCGAGATCGACGAAGACACCCACCGCGTCATCACCAAGGTGGTCGACAAGGAAACCGGCGAAGTCATCCGCCAGATCCCCAATGAAGAAGTCCTGCGCATTGCGCGGGCCATCGACAAGCTGCAGGGGCTGTTCGTCAGCCAATCTGCCTGAGCCAGGCACCGGCAGGCACCGCACTCAATAAGTCTGAAGAACGAGGTAATACAGCATGGCATCCATCTCCTCCCTTGGCGTCGGCTCCAACCTGGAGCTGAACACCCTGCTCAGCAATATCGAGACTGCCGAGAAGGCGCCCCTGAACGCGATCACCAAGCAGGCGGAGAGCTACCAGTCCAAGCTGTCTGCCTTCGCCTCGATCAAGAGCGTGCTGGCCTCTTACCAGACCGCCGCACAAAAGCTGGCCGATGCCAAGACCTTCGCGGTGGTCAAGGCGACTTCGACCAAGCCCGAAGTCCTGACGGTGTCGTCCAGCTCCACGTCCGTTCCCGGCAGCTACAAGGTCAACGTGACCAATCTGGCGGCAGCGCATTCGATCGTGACCAAGCCAACTGCCAAGGTCACCGACGCCATCGGCACCGGCACCATCACCTTCGATTTCGGTGGCGATATCGCCACCGGCGGCGCCGGCAAGACCACCAAGACCGTGACCATTGGCGAGGACGACAAATCGTTGGCCGGCATCCGCGATGCGATCAACCGCGCCGATGTCGGCGTCACCGCCAGCATCATCAATGACGGCGGCGACACGCCATACCGCTTGGTGCTGACCTCAAACAAGTCCGGCACCGACTCGGCCATGCGCATCAACGCAAGCTCCCCGGAACTGAAGGGTCTGGTGGCGTTCGATCCCAAGGACGCGGTGCAGGCCAATGGCTCGCGCGAGGCGGTCAAGGCGGAAAACGCGACGCTGACCATCAATGGCATCGACGTCGTCAGCCAGAGCAACTTGGTGGTCGACGCCGCGCAAGGCATCACCATGAACCTGGTGGCCAAGGGCGAGTCCAGCGTCTCGGTCGTACGCGATACCGATGCGATCAAGACCGCGATCAACGCCTTCGTCACTGCCTACAACAATATCCAGAGCTCCGCCAAGGAGCTGACCGCGTTCGACACCACCTCGGGCTCGAAATCGGCGCTGAATGGCGACGGCACGCTGCGCAGCATCCAGACACAGCTGCGCTCCATGCTCAGCGTGCCGCAGGCCAACGGCAAGGGCGGCACGATCACGCTGGCCGACATCGGCATCACCTTCGACAGCAAGGACGGCACCATGAAGGTCGATGCCGAGAAGCTCGACAAGTCCGTCTCGGAGAATCTGGCTGGCATCACCGCAATGTTCTCCAGCACCGCGGACAAGGGTGGCATCGGCAAGCAGGTCAATGAAGCGGTCAAGACCTTCAACAGCACCAACGGCATGCTGACGCTAGCCACCGATGGCATCACGCGGACGCTGAAGGACCTGGAAGACCGGTATGACGCGGTTGAAGCGCGCGTCAAATCCACCATGGATCGCTATCGCGCCCAGTTCACGGCCCTGGACGTGCTCGTCAACCAGATGAACGGCACCCGCACCTACCTGACGCAACAGTTCAATGCGCTGAATAACAGCACCGGCAAGTAAGCGTCCCGACGCACCTGCCAAGACCAGAGGAAGCCAACCATGTTCGCCCGCCAAGCCATCAACGCCTACGCCCAGGTGGGCGTCCAGACCGGTGCCATGAGCGCCAGCCCGCACAAGCTGATCACCATGCTTTACGACGGCGCGCGCGCAGCGATCGCGCGGGCAAAGTTCCACCTGGAGGGCGGCAACGTCATCGAACGCGGCAACGCCATCTCCAAAGCCATCGACATCATCGACAACGGCCTGCGCGCCGTGCTCGACCATGAGGCTGGCGGCGAGATCTCCGCCAACCTCGAATCCCTGTACGAGTACATGGGGCGCCGGCTGATGCTGGCCAACCTGCGCAGCGACGCGGCCCTGCTGGCCGAAGTCGACACGCTGCTCGAAAGCCTGGCTTCGGCCTGGGCGCAGATCGACGACACGGCCGCGGCCGCGGATCGGCAACCCGCCTTACAGGACAACTGACATGGCTTCCCTTCCCAAGTTATCCCCGATCGTGGACTGCTACGAAGAAGTCCTCGCGCTGTCCGCACGCATGCATGAGGCCGCCCAGGCGGCTGACTGGGACACCGTCACCGAGCTGCAGCAGGGCTACCTGGCCCTGGTGGACCGCCTGCGCCAGATGGACCACGAGGCACCGTTCTCCGATGCGGAACGCATGCGCCGCTACCAGTTGCTGGACCGCATCCTCACTTACGATGCCCGCATCCGTGACCTGGCCATGCCGCAGCTGAAGAAGCTTGGCGACATGCTGACCAGCTCGCGCCGCCAGATCGAACTGTCCGCCGCCTACGGCGCCACCGCCTGACGCAGCCTGACCGCTGCGCTACTCCCCGCGGCGGGCCGGAAAGCCCGCCGTCTGCATTCACGCGACCCGTATGACCGGCATCCATTTGCCTCCAGGCCTGGCACCCGGTCAGGCCCCGGACCCGCAACCGCTGCGCACGGCGCTTGCCATCGACAAGCTGGCGGCGCTGCAGCCCGTGCCCGAGGCCACCGAGTCGAATGTCCAGAACTCCACCGGCCAGGCGATCCGCCACAGCCAGCACGCCACCGGCCCCAACGCCGTGGCAGGCCAGGCTACCTTGCTGCCGGGCACTTCGACGCAGGAATCGCTGAGCGCGGCGGCGCGCGCCATCCTGGCGGTGACGGACGGCACAGAGGCTCAGCCGGTGCGCAGCGCCGGCCCGCTGCTGGCCGCCGCGCCCACGCCAGCGTCCGCGCAGGCCGCCGCGGCGGCCCTTGCCAACACGGTCGGACAGAGCGGCCTGTTCTACGAATCGCACCTGGCGCAGTGGGTTGCCGGCGCGCGCGCGTTGCCCGGCATCCGCCAGGAGCCGCAGGCGCAAGTCCCGGTGCCGGCCCGAGCGGCTGCCCCAGGTGGCACTGCGCAAGCCGCGGCAACACCGCCGCCGTCTTCGCTGCTGACCTATGCCGGCGGTGCCGCNNGGGGGGCGGGGCCGGCGCGGCCCTCGGCGCCGCCGCTGATTCCGGCCTCGCAGGTGCTGGCTGAAGCGCTGGCATCGGCCGGCAATCCGCGCGTGGCCCATAGCCATGCGGCGGCGGAACAGGCGCTGCGGCAAGGCGCCGCCACCACGGCG
>NZ_JFJW01000104.1:0-7560 GCF_000611125.1 Cupriavidus sp. SK-4 | reverse complement strand
CGGCCTCCAGCCGCGAAGCCGCTGCCGAACCGGGGGCCCAACGCCAGTCCGCCGCGGCGCTGGCCACGCAGGCCTACCAGACCACCGCGGAGGCTGGCGCGCGCGCTGCCGCGCCGGACAGCCTCATCCCCCACGCGGCGCGCGCCGCCGCTGGCCTGCCGGACACCGCCTCGGCGGACGCCGGCCGGCAGGCCTCGGCAGCCGGCCCGGCCATCCATCCGGCAACCGAAGGCGTGGTCCGCCAGCAGCTGGAGTTGCTTGCCACGCAGCAGTTCCGCTTTGCCGGCGAAGCCTGGCCCGGCGTGCCGATGGAGTGGGAGTTGCTGCGCCCCGACGCGGATGGCGCCGCTCAGGCCCATGACGACAGCGCCCGGCCATGGTCCAGCCGCCTGCGGCTGCAATTGCCGAGCCTCGGCATCGTCGAAGCGGTGCTGACACTGGGGCCGGCAGGGCTCGACGCCCGCGTGGCAACGCCCGAGACCGATGTCGCGGCGCGTTTGATCGCGGCTCGGCCGCTGCTGCGCAACCAGCTGGAGGCGCAGGGCATCGTGCTGCAGCGCCTGAGCGTGCAGACCCAGGACAACATGACGGAAGGAGCGGCGCGATGAGCGAAGCGGCGCAAGACCGCGGCGCGGCGATCGCGCTGTCCTACCAGCACAGCGACAGGGCCCCGCGCGTGGTCGCCAAGGGCTATGGCGTGGTGGCCGAAGCCATCATCGCGCGCGCGCGCGATGCGGGCGTCTATATCCACGATTCACCCACCCTGGTGAACCTGCTGATGCAGGTCGACCTGGACAGCCACGTGCCGCCGCAGCTCTATGTGGCCGTGGCGGAGCTGCTGGCGTGGATCTACCACCTTGAAGCGGGCATGGACGCAGGCGCTGAAGCGCAGGCCTGACCCGGCAGGCCCTCCTGACGACAAGAGCCCCTGGCCGCTTGCGCGCTCAGGGGCTCTTTGTTTCAGGGGCAGGCCAGTAGGCTTACACCGCCATATTCATCATTTCCTGGTAAGCCGCCACCAACCGGTTCCGCACCTGCACCCCGGTCTGGAACGACACATTGGCCTTCTGCAGGTCGATCATCACATCATTGAGCGCCACGCCGGGCTTGCCCAGCTCGAACGCCTCGGCCTGGCCGTAGGCACGTTCCTGCGCGGCGTTGATGCGGCCCAGCGAGCGCTGCAGCTCGCCGGCAAAGCCGCCGCCGACCGGCGCGGCGGACTGGCTGGCATTGTTGCCCGAGGCAACCTGGGACATCCCGCGCAGTTGCTGCAGCATGCCCTCGATGGAAGAGATGGTGGTCATTTGGCTCGTCGTATGCCGGTCCACCGGCAGAGTTCGTCTTGTGGCGCGCCCCTTGCATCACATAACGGCCTGCCGGCAGGCGGGCCTCAGGCGGTTCGCACCCAGTTTCAGCCCCCGCAGAGTACCCGCCGCCTCCGCCCCTCCATGGGCCGAAATCGGACAAAAAACCGCGTCTGTTCGCCGGATTGTCAGGCTCAAGTCTGGCCGATCATTGCCACCGTGCCGGAAGAGCGCGGGCCGTCGTCCCGTGCTGGCTCCGGAAATCACCAGACAACCATCGATTCGGGAGTGCGCGTGTTTTCTCTGCAGCGTAATGTGAGCCGTGCCGTGAGCCGCGCCGACGACCAAGGCGGTCAGCATCGCCCGTGCCGTCGCCAGCATCGCGGCGCCGGATCCGGAGCACGCGCATGACCGCGGCCGTGGCACTGCCCGGGCGCTCGGCAGAAGTGATCGAGCGCCTGAAGGCCAACCCGAAGCTGCCGCTGATGCTGGCCGGCGCAGCCCTGGCCGCGGCCATCGCGGTGGGCGTGCTGTGGTCGCGCAGCCCGGACTACAAAGTGCTGTACAGCAACCTGTCCGAGCGCGACGGCGGCGCGGTGCTGCAGTCGCTGCAGCAGATGAACGTGCCGTACAAGTTCGCCGAAGGCGGCGGTGCGGTGATGGTGCCGGCCGAGAAGGTCCACGAAATCCGCCTGCGCCTGGCTTCGCAGGGCCTGCCCAAGAGCGGCACGGCCGGCATGGAGCTGATGGACAACCAGAAGTTCGGCATCAGCCAGTTTGCCGAGCAGGTCAACTACCAGCGCGGGCTCGAAGGCGAGCTGGCGCGCTCGATCGAGTCCATCGCCGCGGTGCAGTCCGCGCGCGTGCACCTGGCCATCCCCAAGCCGACGCTGTTCGTGCGCGAGCGCCAGAAGCCGACCGCGTCGATCGTGCTGCAGCTGTACCCGGGCCGCGCCATCGATGAGGGCCAGGTCGCGGCGATCAGCCACCTGGTGTCGTCGAGCGTGCCGGAGCTGACGCCCAAGTCGATCTCGATCGTCGACCAGCACGGCAACCTGCTGTCGAACACCGGCAACGAGCGCATGCTCGACGCGACCCAGCTCAAGTACGTCCAGGCGCTGGAGCAGAACTACCTGAAGCGCATCGAAGCGATCCTGACGCCGATCGTCGGCAAGGACAACGTGCGTGCGCAGGTGACCGCCGACGTGGACTTTTCCATCGTCGAGCACACCGACGAGAGCTACAAACCCAACCAGGACCCGACCCGCTCGGCGATCCGCAGCCAGCAGACCAGCGAATCGACCCAGCAGGGTGTCACGCCGCCGGGCGGTGTGCCCGGCGCGCTGTCGAACCAGCCGCCCGCTGCCGCCGCCGCGCCCGTGACCACGCCGCAGACGCCGCGTGCGGGCCAGGCGCCGGGACAGGCCGGCGCTCCGGCTGCCGGGCAACCCGGACAGGCCGGGCAAGCTGCGCAGCCAGGCCAGGGCGCTCAGGGCGCCAATTCCACCGCTTCCAGCGGCCCCAGCAGCAATCGCCGCGACTCCACCGTCAACTACGAACTGGACCGCAGCGTGCGCCACGTGCAGCAGGCACCGGGCGGCGTGCGCCGCCTGTCGGTGGCGGTGGTGGTCAACTACCGCCAGCAGGCCGATACCAAGGGCAAGCTCGTGGCCGAAGCGCTGCCGCCGGCACTGCTGGCGCAGATCCAGAACCTGACCAAGGAGGCGATGGGGTTCTCGGCCGACCGCGGCGACTCCATCAACGTGGTCAACAGCCCGTTCACCGCCGAGCGCGACAAGGCCGCGCCCGAGGTGCCGCTATGGAAGCAGCCCGACATGATCGAGCTGGGCAAGACCCTTGCGGGCTACCTGCTGCTGGCAGTGCTGGCGCTGTTCGTGTGGTTCAAGGTGGCGCGCCCGATCCTGCGCCGCTACACCTCGCCGCCGCTGCCGGCGCCGGAAGCCAAGGACGAGACCGAGGCAGTGCTGCTGCCGCCGGACGAGCCCGCCAACCCGGAAATCCTGCGGCTTGCCGCCAAGTATGAAAGCGACCTCGCGCTGGTGCGCGACGCCGCACAGCGCGACCCGCGCCTGGTCGCCAGCGTGATCAAGAACTGGATTGCCAATGACAACCGCTAAGGGCATCTCCGAATCTGGCCTGCAAAAGAGCGCCGTCCTGATGATGGCGATCGGCGAGGATGCCGCGGCCGAGGTGTTCAAGCACCTGTCGCAGCGCGAAGTGCAGGAGCTGGGCTCGGCCATGGCCACGCTCAGCTCGGTCACCCGCGAGGAAATGGCCGACGTGCTGGGCGAGTTCCGCACCGAGACCGAGCAGTACCTGGCCCTGAACGTCGATTCCAACGCCTTTATCCGCAGCGTGTTGAACAAGGCGCTGGGCGAGGAACGCGCCCAGTCGGTGATCGAAGACATCCTGGAATCGCGCGATCCGGGCGGCGGCATCGATTCGCTGAACTGGATGGACGCCACGGCCATTGCCGAGCTGATCCGCGACGAGCACCCGCAGATCATAGCCACCATCCTGATCCATCTGGACCGCCAGAAGTCGTCCGAGGTGCTGGCGCTGTTCACCGACCGCCTGCGCAACGACGTGATCCTGCGTATCGCCACCTTCGGCGGCGTGCAGCCGGGCGCGCTGCAGGAACTGACCGACGTGCTGACCAAGCTGCTGGCGGGCCAGAGCCTGAAGCGCAGCCGCATGGGCGGCGTGCGCACCGCGGCCGAGATCATCAACCTGATGAGCACGGCGCACGAAGAGGCCGTCATCGACGGCGTGCGGCTGCACGACGGCGACCTGGCGCAGAAGATCATCGACGAGATGTTCCTGTTCGAGAACCTGCTGGAGGTCGACGACCGCGGCATCCAGCGCGTGCTCAAGGAAATCGCCACCGAGTCGCTCATCGTCGCGCTCAAGGGCGCGCCGCAGGAACTGCGCGACAAGTTCATCCGCAATATGTCCACCCGCGCCGGCGAGATGCTGCGCGAGGACCTGGACGCGCTGGGCCCGGTGCGCGTGTCGCAGGTCGAGGCCGAGCAGAAGGCCATCCTGCAGGTGGTAAGACGCCTGGCGGATGCGGGCGAAGTGCAGATCGGCGGAGGCGACGATGCCTATGTCTGAGGCAAACCCTGAGCGCGGCCAGGCCGCACGCCGCGCGCCGCGCGGCGACCCGCTCTCTTCCCTTGCCGGCAACGGCGCGGCCGCCGAGCCTGGCGGCTTTGCGCCGTTCGAGCCGCCGCGCCGCGCGCGTGGCGGCGCAGCCGGCTGGCAGCGCTGGCAGATGGGCTCGCTCGATCCCCGGGAAAGCGAGCCGCCCGAAGCCCTGGCCGCCATGCCCTCCGAGCCCGCACCGCCGCCGATCGACTTCGAGGCGCTCGACGCAATGCGCGAAGGCGCGCGCAAGGAAGGCTATGCCCAGGGCTACACCCAGGGGCAGACCCAGGGCTACGGCGACGGCCACCGCGAAGGCTACGCCCGCGGCCTGGAAGCCGCACGCAACGAGGCCACGCAGCTGCAAGCACTGGCCACCAACTTCCGCAGCGCGCTCGGCGGCGTGGACGACCAGGTTTCGCGCGCACTGGTGTCGCTGGCGCTGGACGTGGCACGCCAGCTGGTGCGCACCGCCCTTGCCGACGACCCCGCGGTGCTGCTGCCGGGCGTGCGCGAGCTGCTGACCAGCGAACCCGCGCTGTGCGGATCGCCCAGCCTGCTGCTGCATCCCGACGACGTGGCGCTGGTGGAAACCCACCTGCATGGTGAACTGGCGGCCGCCGGCTGGACCGTGCGCGCCGATCCGTCGGTGGCGCGCGGCGGCTGCATCGCCAGCGCCGCCAGCGGCGAGCGCGACGCCACGCTGCCCACGCGCTGGACCCGCGTGGTCAAGGCGCTGGGCCGCGACGATCCATGGGAGCCGCCACATGCCTGACACCGCCGAGCAGGCCACGCCCGCGCCGGATCCCGCGCTGGCCCATGCGCAACGCTGGATCGGCGCGCTGGACAGCGCCGCGGCCGGCATCGCCGGGCTCGACAGCAAGCGCAGCTGCGGCCGCCTGACGCGTGCCGCGGGCCTGGTGCTGGAAGCCGTGGGCCTGCGCCTGCCGGTGGGCAGCGACTGCCTGATCGAGCTGCCCGCCGGGCAGTTCACCGCCGACAGCAATGCGCCGCGCACCGCGGAAGCGGAAGTGGTGGGCTTTGGCGCCGACCGGCTCTACCTGATGCCGCAATCGGATGTGGTGGGCTTGCTGCCGGGCGCGCGCGTCTACCCGCTGGAACCATCGCCGCAGCCGGCCGGCATCACCACGCCGCGCGAACCGGGCTCCAAGCGCCTGCCGGTTGGCGCCGGCCTGCTGGGCCGCGTGCTGGATGCCGCGGGCCGTCCGCTCGATGGGCTGGGCCCGATCACCGCCGCCATGGAAGTGCCGCTGGCCGGCGAGCAGATCAACCCGCTGATGCGCGCGCCGATCGAGACTGTGCTCGATACCGGCGTGCGCGCCATCAACGGCATGCTGACCGTGGGACGCGGCCAGCGCATGGGCCTGTTCGCGGGCTCGGGCGTGGGCAAGAGCGTGCTGCTCGGCATGATGGCGCGCTATACCAGCGCCGATGTGATCGTGGTCGGCCTGATCGGCGAACGCGGCCGCGAAGTGAAGGAGTTCATCGAGAACATCCTTGGCCCCGAGGGCCGGGCACGTTCGGTGGTGGTGGCCGCGCCGGCCGATACCTCGCCGCTGCTGCGCATGCAGGGCGCCGCCTATGCGACGCGGCTGGCCGAGTATTTCCGCGACCAGGGCCAGCATGTGCTGCTGATCATGGATTCACTGACGCGCTACGCCATGGCGCAGCGCGAGATCGCGCTGGCCATCGGCGAGCCGCCGGCCACCAAGGGCTATCCGCCCTCGGTCTTTGCCAAGCTGCCGACGCTGGTCGAGCGCACCGGCAACGGCCCCGAAGGCGGCGGCTCGATCACCGCGTTCTACACGGTGCTGACCGAAGGCGACGACCAGCAGGACCCGATCGCCGATTCCGCGCGCGCCATCCTGGACGGCCATATCGTGCTGTCGCGCAGCCTGGCCGAATCCGGCCACTACCCGGCCATCGACGTGGAAGCATCGATCAGCCGTGCCATGACCGCGCTGATCCCGAACGCGCAGTTCGGCTCGGTGCGCCGCTTCAAGCAGCTGATGTCGCGCTACCAGCGCAACCGCGACCTGATCAGCGTGGGTGCCTATGTGCCGGGCAACGACCCGGAGCTGGACCTGGCGATGCGCCTGCACCCGCGCATGGAAGCTTTCCTGCAGCAAGACATCCACGAGCGCGCCGGCTACGACGACGCCATCGCCCAGCTTCACAGCCTCTTCGACAGGAGTGAACATGCTCAAGCACTCACCACTTAATACGCTGGCTGACCTCGCCCAGAACGATACCGACGCCGCCGCGCGGGAGCTGGGCAGGCTGCAGGGACTGCGCACGCAGGCTGAGCAGCAGCTCAACCAGCTCACCGAGTACCGCCATGAGTACCGCGCGCGCATGCAGGTGGTGGCTGCCGAAGGCATGACGTCCAGCCGCTGGCAGGATTTCTCGCGCTTTCTCGATTCGCTCGACCATGCCATCCGCCAGCAGGGCGCCGCGCTGGCCAAGGCCGAAGCCGACCTGCTGGCAGGGCGCAACCACTGGCAGCACCAGAAGCGCCGCCTGAACTCGTTCGACACGCTGATCGCGCGCGCCGAAGCGAAGGAAGAACAGGTTGCCGCGCGCCGCGAGCAGCGCGCCAACGACGAATACGCCGCCCGCCTGGTCCGCACCACGGCCAGCCGCCTCAGCGAAGCCTGACCCGGGCCACCCCCGTAGCCAACGCCATGATCGATATCAGCCAGATTGTCAGCAGCGCCGCCAATGCGGTCGAGGGCGCCAGGCGCGCCAGCGCCGACGCAACCGCGAGCGGATTCGGCGACGCGCTGTCGCGCGCACGCGAAAGCAGCAAGGCCCCCGCGCCGCCGGCCAGGGAAACCGCCGCGCGCGACCAGCCTGCATCGCGCCAGCCCGCGGCCCAGGCCGACGCCGGCAAGCCGCAGCAGACCGCCGCGGCCGGCAAGAAGCCCGCGGCCGGCCACAAGGATGAGGATCAGGACCAGGACGACACCGCGGCGGCCACGCCGACGGATGCCGCAGCCGCTGCCGCAGCGGCCCTGGCACAGATGCTTCCCGCCGCCACCCCGGCCAGCCCCGCTGCCGCGCCGGCCGG
>NZ_JFJW01000103.1:0-13062 GCF_000611125.1 Cupriavidus sp. SK-4 | reverse complement strand
GCCAGCGGGGGCGCGCCGCAGCGCGAGCGCGGCGGATTCGACCAGGAAGTCGGCAACGGCGCTGCCGGCCTGCCTGTCGCTGGCATTGTTGCGGCGGGTCAATGGCGGCCACTGGCGCAGCAGCCGGTCCAGCATGCGGCCGCGCAGCCGCGCGCTGTTGACCGGCGCGCGCGGGTGCGCTGCCAGCGCGATCTCGTTCCAGTTGGCCCTGGCCAGCCGGTAGGCCACCAGCTGCTGGCCGAAGGGCTGCATCAGGACCGCCCACAAGGCCGAGAACACCAGCGCCGCCAGGCTTGCCAGGCTGCTGTTGAAGATGCCGGCGAAACTGGCCGCGGTCAGGTGCTGCGGGCCCGGGAACGACGCCGCCGTGACCGCCAGCAACACGCCGAACAGCGCATTGCGCGGCTGCGTGGTCATGGCGCCGATGACCAGGTACGGGCCGAACAGCAGGGCGGCCAGCGAGCCGAAGTCATGGGCCAGCTGCAGCACCACGAACTGGTAATACCAGGACAGCAACGCACAGCCGATGCTCCACGCGATCACGCGGCCGGCCATCAGCCGCGGCTCCGCGGTGGTGGCGATAAAGCAGCTGGCGAGCGCGGCCAGGCCGACCGGGACGGCGCCGTCGACCCAGCCCGACACCATCCACAGCAGGCCCGCGACGAAGGTGGCCGAGCCGGCGGTGGCGCCGCGGAACAACAGCTGCGCGTGGTCATGGTGCCGGGCCTGCCCGGCCGGTTCCACGCGGTACCGCAGCGCGGTGGGCTCGCTCCCGCCCTGGCGCAGGCTGGCCTGCAGTACGCGGCAGTCCTGCCAGAGGTCGCCCAGCTCATCCAGGTAGGTGCAGGTCGCCGCGACCAGCCGTGCATGCCAGTCCGCGGGTGCGGCGGGCGTGGTTCCTGCCGGGTACCAGGAAGGCGGGGGCCGGGACGCGCCGGCGTCGCCGGCGATCCAGGCCAGCGTGGCGCGCATGCGCTGCGCGACAGTGTCAGGCATGCCCGCCGGATGCCGGCGCAAGGCGCTGGCGGCATCGGCCAGCGCCAGCACCAGCGGCAGCAGGGCCGTCATGCGCTGGTGCAGGGCACGTGCGCGCCGCAGGGTCAGGGCGCCGTCGGATTCATAGGTCAGCTGCGCCAGCTGGGTTTCCATTGCCAGGATATCGGCGGCCAGCAGGCTGAAGCTGTCATGGCGCTGGCCCGCGCTGGCACCGGCGGCCAGCACGTCGATGATCCAGCGCGAGGCGTGGTCCAGCCACGCCGACGCGCGCGCGGCCAGCGCCGGCGTGGTGCGCGAGGGAAAGACCACCGCACTGACCACGCTGGCGCAGACGATGCCGATGATGATTTCCTCGATGCGGGTGAGGGCCACGTCGAAGACTGTGGCCGGGTTGGTGACCGTCGGCAGCGCCACGATCGGCAGCGTATAGGCGGCCAGCAGGCAGATGTAGTTGCGCGGCGCCGGCTCCAGCAAGGACAGGTAGAGCAGGGTGCCGGTCCAGCACGCGATGGCGGCCATCAGCAGCACCGGCTCGTCGACCAGCCAGGGCACCAGCGCCACCGCGCACACGGCGCCCAGCAGCGTGCCGAAGACGCGGTAGGTGCCCTTGGCATAGGTGGCGCCGGCCAGCGGGCTGGACACCAGGTAGACGGTGGCCATGGCCCAGTAGGGCCGCGGCAGCCCGAGCGCCAGCGCCACGTAGAGCGCCAGCATTGCCGCGCCGAACACCTTCAGCGAATGCAGCCAGGGTGCAAGGTCGGCGCGTCCCGCCCAGGCTGCCGCGAGCGTGTCGAACACGCTTGCGGTGCGCGCGGGCAGCGCGGGGCGGGAGAGCGGGCTTGAGGACGGCATGGCTTCAGTTGGCAAGCCCGGCTGCGCGCATCAGCAGCTTCATTAGGCTGGCGCAGACGAAGACCGTGCCGACCCCTGCCAGCCACAGGGCCAGCAGCCAGCCCAGGCGGGCCGCCAGCCGCGAATGCAGGATCCTGGCCATCAGTGGTACCCCTCCCCGCGCTTGACCTTGCCGCGGAACACGTAATAGGACCAGGAGGTGTAGGCCAGGATGATCGGCACGATAAACAGGGTGCCGACCAGCGCGAAGCCCTGGCTTTGCGGGGGCGACGACGCATCGAAGATCGAGATCGACGGCGGGATGATATTGGGCCAGATGCTGATGGCAAGCCCGGTATAACCCATGAAGATCATCAGCAGCGCATACATGAACGGCGACACGTTCGGGTGGTTGCGCAGGGACCGGTAGATGCCGAAGGCCGAGACCAGCACCAGCAGCGGCACCGGCAGGAAGAAGAACAGGTTGGGCAGCGCGAACCAGCGTTGCGCGATCTCCGGATGGGTCAGCGGCGTCCACACGCTCACCGCGGCGACCATCGCCAGCATCACGCCGGTCAGCACGTTGGTCACGCGCAGCATGGTCCATTGCAGGCGGCCCTCGGTCTTCATGATGAGCCAGGTGACCCCGAGGAAGGCATAGGTGATCACCACGCCCACGCCGCAGAAGATCGGGAACGGCGCCAGCCAGTCGAGCGCGCCGCCGGTGAAGGTGGTGCCCTCCATGGTGATGCCGTCGATATAGGCGCCCAGCGTCACGCCCTGGAAGAAGGCCGCAACCACCGATCCCCACGTGAACGCGGCATCCCAGTAAGGGCGGCTGCGGTCGCTGGCCTTGAAGCGGAATTCAAAGGCCACGCCGCGGAAGATCAGGCCCATCAGCATGAACATCAGCGGCAGGTAGAAGGCGCTGAGCAGCACCGAGTAGGCCAGCGGGAAGGCACCCAGCAGCGCCGCGCCGCCCAGCACCAGCCAGGTTTCGTTGCCGTCCCAGACCGGCGCCACCGTGTTCATCATGACGTCGCGGTCATGACGGTCGCCGACGAAGGGGAAGAGAATGCCGATGCCAAGATCGAATCCGTCCATGATGACGTACATCATCACGCCGAAGAAGATCAGGGCGGCCCAGATAACGGGAAGGTTGATACCCATGTTGATCACCTGTTCAGGATTCGCGCTGGCCGTGCGGGGCCATCGGGTTGGGTGTGGAAGCCGCGGCGATGGCGGCGGGAACGACGCTGCCGGGTCCGTAGGACGGCTCTTCGTGCGGGTGCGCGTCGGGGGCGGGGCCGGCGCTGGCCAGCTTGAGCATGTAGCGGATGCCCACGCCGAAGCAGACGAAGTAGATCACCACGAACAGCGCCAGCGACAGCGCCACCGGGCCGGCCGCATGCGCGGAAACGGCATCATGGGTACGCAGCAGTCCATAGACCACCCACGGCTGGCGGCCGATCTCGGTGGTCATCCAGCCGGCCAGCAGCGCGATCAGGCCGGCGGGGCCCATCAACACCGCGAGGCGCAGGAAGGCCTTGGACCGGTACAGCGCGCCGTTGCGGCGCAGCACCCAGCCCAGCAGGCCGAACAGGATCATCGCCACGCCCAGGCCAACCATGGTGCGGAAGGTGAAGAACAGCACCGTGGCATTGGGGCGGTCTTCCTTGGGGAAGTCCTTCAGGCCACGGATCTGGCCGTCAAGGCTGTGCGTGAGGATCAGGCTGCCCAGGCGCGGAATCTCGATGGCGTAGCGGGTTTCCTCGCGTTCCATGTCGGGGATGCCGAAGACGATCAGCGGGAAGCCGCCCTTGTCATCCTTGGCGGCGGTGTTCCAGTGCCCCTCCATCGCCGCGATCTTGGCGGGCTGGTGCTCCAGCGTGTTGAGGCCGTGAGCGTCGCCCACCACCGCCTGGATCGGCGCAGCGATCAGCACCATCCACAGGGCCATCGACAGCATCTTGCGGGCGGCGGGAACGGCGCGGTCATGCAGCAGCTGCCAGGCCGAGGATGCCGCCACGAACAGTGCGGTCGACAGCAGCGCGGCGATCACCATGTGCGCCAGGCGGTAGGGGAACGACGGGTTGAAGATCACCTCGAGCCAGTCGGTCGGCACCACCTTGCCGGCAACGATGACGTAGCCGGCCGGCGTATGCATCCAGCTGTTGGATGCCAGGATCCAGGTGGAGGAAATCATGGTGCCGAGCGCCACCATCACCGTCGAGAAGAAATGCAGCCCCGGCCCGACCCGGTTCCAGCCGAACAGCATCACGCCAAGGAAGCCCGCTTCCAGGAAGAAGGCGGTCAGCACCTCATAGGTCAGCAGCGGTCCGGTGACGCTGCCCGCGAATTGCGAGAAGCCCGACCAGTTGGTGCCGAACTCATAGGCCATGACCAGGCCGGAAACGACCCCCATGCCGAAGTTCAACGCGAAGATCTTGATCCAGAACTGGTACAGGGTCCGGTACACCGTGTCCTTGGTGTAGAGCCAGCGTGCTTCCAGGAACGCCAGGAAACATGCCAGCCCGATGGTGATGGCGGGAAATAATATGTGGAAGGAAACCGTGAATCCGAACTGGATTCGAGCGAGTTCCAGGGCTGTGAGTCCGTACATCGAAGTGCTCTCCGTGGGGTTGCCGCCGGCACGACGGCGTGTCGCGCGAGACTACGGACAAGCGTAAGGACTACAGCCTGCCCGCTAGGGATACAGTTCTTGCGGAACCGTTCAAGCTCAGTTCTTCAGGCCGGAAGCAGCGCTTGCCAGGCACCTCGTGCCACCGGTACAGATGACGCGATTGCGCGGGATCACAGTCATGCGACAGGATCCCGCGGCACCGGTCAGGAGGCTGCTCTGGCGTGCGCTGCGAAGATGGATCGGTACGCAGCGGACGGCCGGCGCGAGCGTTCAGCTGAACAGCTTCATGGCCTTCCCGAGGGTGGACCAGATGCCCGCGCCCAGCGGGATCAGCACATAGGCCCAGAACGCGAGCAGCAGCAGCGTCTTGCCGAAGGTTCGGTCGTCTTGCACGGTGGTGTCTCCTGTGTATTGGTATCGGAAGCCGCGGTGGCGCTCAGGCTGCGCTGGTGGCTTCGCGCAGGTGGTGGCGCTCATGCACCGGCCGGATCAGCAGGTTGCAGACGAACCCCGCCACCAGCAGGCCGGCCATGATGTGCAGGGTGTCGACATAGACCTCTGACCTGGGCACACCCATGGCCAGCTTGTGCTCGCGGATGTAGTTGACCAGCGCCGGCCCGGCAATGCCGGCGGCGGCCCAGGCGGTCAGCAGGCGGCCATGGATGCCGCCGACGTAGGCCGTGCCGAACATGTCGGCCAGGTAGGCGGGAATGGTGCTGAAGCCGCCGCCATACATGGTCAGGATCAGGAAGTAGCAGAGCACGAACAGGGCCACGTTGCCGGACGAGCCGACGGCCGGCACCGCCATGTACAGCGCGGCGCCGAAGGCGAAGAAGATGGCATAGGTGATCTTGCGGCCGAAGTAGTCGCTGGCGGAGCTCCACAGGAAGCGCCCCGTCATGTTGCCGATGCTGAGCAGGCCGACGAAGCCGGCGGCGGCTGCCGCAGTGATGCTGCCCTTGAAGGTTTCCTGGATCATCACCGCAGCCTGGCCCAGCACGCCGATGCCGGCGGTGATGTTCAGGAACAGGATCACCCACAGCAGGTAGAATTGCGGCGTCTTCAGGGCCTGGTCGATGTGCACGTGGGCGTGCGTGACCATCTTGCGGGCCTTGGTGGTGGGTACGTAGCCCGGGGGCGCCCAACCCGGGGGCGGGATGCGGATGGCCAGCGCGCCTATCGACATCGAGATGAAGTAGACCACGCCCATCACCAGGAAGGTCTGTGCCACGCCCGCGCTGGTCGCGCTCTTGAAGGTGTTCATCAGCGCGACCGACAGCGGCGCGCCAATCATCGCGCCGCCGCCGAAGCCCATGATTGCCATGCCGGTGGCCATGCCGCGGCGGTCGGGGAACCAGCGGATCAGCGTGGACACCGGCGATACGTAGCCCAGCCCCAGCCCGATCCCGCCCAGCACGCCGTAGCCCAGGTACAGCAGCCAGATCTGGTGCAGCCAGATGCCGAGCGCCGACACCAGGAAGCCGCCGCCGAAGCAGCAAGCGGCCGTGAACATGGTTCTCCGCGGCCCGACCTTCTCCAGCCACTTGCCGGCAAACGCCGCAGAGATGCCAAGGAAGAAGATCGCCAGCGAGAACACCCAACCCAGCGTGGTCAGTTGCCAGTCGCCCGGCGCGGACTGCGTGACGCCGAGGATCCGGGTCAGCGGCTCGTTGAAGACCGAGAAGGCATAGGCCTGGCCGATGCACAGGTGCACCGCCAGCGCGGCGGGCGGCACCATCCAGCGGTTGAAGCCGGGGCGGGCGATGATGGCCTCCTTGGAGAAGGCCGACGGGCGTGACGCTGGCCGGGACGGCGACGCGTGTTGGGACTTCTGCGAGGGCGTTTGCGCTTGCGCGGGGTATGACATGAAGTTGTCTCCTACCTGGAAGTGGCAGCCTCTTCTTGCGCGTGATGCGATGGGCTGGAGTGCGTGGTTCAGCAAAAGCCATGCCCATGGCGGATTCCGTTTGCCGTCAATGGCTTGCCGCGCGCTGACCGGGCCATCCGGCGCAGCCGTGGACAAAATGTCCTGGCACAGGCCCCGCGCGCGGGCCAAACTGTCCATCCCTGGCCGCGGTTTGCGGAGCTGGCTCGGTTTACTCCCAATACAGGCGGATAGCGCACTGTCGCTAGACTCTTCCCTTGCCCCCGCAACTACTAAAGTGATGAACGAAAGACAAAGCAACGCCGCTGAAGCCGACAACTGGCAGCGCCGCACGATCCTGGTGGTGGACGACGAGGCTGGCATGCGTTCGTTCCTGTCGCGCGCGCTCGAAGGCAAGGTGGGCAGCGTGGTGACGGCCGACAGCGCCGAAGCGGGTGCCGCGCTGCTGGAGCAACGGCATTTCGACCTGATCCTGCTAGATGTGGCGCTGCCCGGTATCAGCGGGGTGGAGTGGCTCAAGACACTGCGCGCGGCCGGCAACCCCGCCGATGTGATCCTGATGACGGCCTTCGCCGACATGGACACGGCAATCGCCGCGCTGCGCTCGGGCGCAGCGGACTTCATCGTCAAGCCGTTCCGCGTCGACCAGATGCTCAATGCCATCCGGCGCTGCTTCGACCGGACCCGGCTCGCGCGTGAGAACTACCTGCTGCGCCGCGAGCTGGACAAGTACACCATCCACAAGCACTTCATCGGCGAGTCCGAAGCGATGAAGAAGGTCATGGCGCTGGTGGCACGGGTGGCACCGATGCCATCGACGGTACTGGTGACGGGCGAGTCCGGCACCGGCAAGGAAGTGGTGGCGCGCGAACTGCACCGGCTGAGCGGAAGGCAGGGCCAGTTCGTGCCGCTGAACTGCGGCGCGATGGCGCCCGAGATCATCGAAAGCGAATTGTTCGGCCACGCCAAGGGTGCCTTCACCGGCGCGGCCGGGGGGCGCCATGGCCTGTTTCTCTATGCCGACGGCGGCACGCTGTTCCTGGACGAGATCTCGGAGCTGCCGTTGGCGATGCAGGCCAAGCTGTTGCGGGTGATCGAGGACCGGCGCATCCGGCCGCTCGGCACCGAGCGCGAGATTGCCGTGGACGTGCGCATCGTCGCGGCCTGCAACCGCAACCTGGCCAACGAGGTCACCGCCGGGCGCTTCCGCCAGGACCTGTTCTACCGGCTCGACGTCGTGTCCGTCGCCATCCCGCCGTTGCGCACGCGGCCGGAAGACATCGTGCCGCTGGCAGATCATTTCTCGGAGCAGCTGTCGGCCCAGCTCGGACTGCCCGCGGTGCCGCTGTCGCCCTCATTGATGCGGGTGCTCAAGGGCTACGACTGGCCAGGCAATGCGCGCGAACTGCGCAACCTGGTGGAGCGCGCGTTGATCCTTGGCGAATACCCGGTCGAGCTGCTGGCGCACCAGGCCGATCCGGCTCAGGCCAACCTGCCGGAAGCGGAGCGCGAGGACGCAGCCATGCCGGCCGACGACGGCACGCTGCTGGAGTCGGTGGAGCGGCGGCACATCCTGCAGGTGCTGGCAGCCGAGGGCGGCAACCGGGTGGAAGCGGCGCGCCGGCTTGGCATCTCGCGCCGCACGCTGGACCGCAAATGCCTGCAGTGGGGCCTGCGTCCTTGAGCCCGGCTGCGCTGCTGCGCCGCTATCGCGCCTCGCTGCGGGCCAAGCTTGTGTCCATCGTGGTCGCGCCCCTGCTGGTGGCGCTGGTGGCGCTGCTGCTGATCATGGGGTTGTGGGGCAATCGCGCGTTCCAGGCCTTGCTGGCCTACAAGGTCAACAGCGACCTGCTGGTCGCCCACGAGTACTTCGAGCATATGGTGGGCGGCGTGGGCGACCGTGTCCTGCAGGAGGCGAGGTCATATGCGCTGGTGGACGGACTTCGCCGCCGCGGCGCCATGCCCGGGATCCTGGCCGACGCGCGGCGCACGCATGGGCTCGATTTCCTGCAGTTGCTCGATCCGCAAGGGCGGCTGCTTGCCGCTGCGCCTGCCCGCGCGGCAGGGTCGGATTACGCAGCCTGGCGCGTGGTGGCCAGCGCCGCCGCCGGCCGCACGGACGCCGCCACGGACGCATGGTCTGCCACGCAACTGGCCGCGGCTTCCAGCGAGCTTGCCCGACGCGCACAGGTAGCGCTACGCCCCACCGCCAACGCAGCGCAGACCGACAGGACACAGGAAAGCCGCGGCATGGTGATGCACGCAGCCGCACCGGTGTTTGACGAGGCGGGAACGCTGGTGGCGATCCTGCATGGCGGCACGCTGCTGAACAACAACCTCGGCTTCATCGACACGATCAACGCGCTGGTCTACCAGCCGGAATCCCTGCCTCGTGGCAGCGAGGGCACGGCGACCCTGTTCCTGGACGACACGCGCATTGCCACCAACGTGCGGCTGTTCCATGGCGAGCGGGCCCTGGGGACGCGGGTCTCCCGCGAGGTGCGCGACAAGGTGCTGCTGCGCGGGGAGAAATGGCTGGACCTCGCGTTCGTGGTCAGCGACTGGTACATGAGCGCCTATGAGCCGATCATGGACAGCCGCGGCGAGCGGATCGGCATGCTGTATGTTGGCTATCTTGCCAGGCCCATCGGCCAGGTGAAGAACCTGGCTTTTGGGGTGCTGGTGGGCCTGTTCCTGCTGCTGGGCGTGGCGGGGTCGTTGCTGGCCTTGCTCTGGGCCAGGCGCGTGTTCGCGCCGATGGCGCGGATGGTCGGCACCATGCAGGAGCTGAAGGCGGGCGACGCCGATGCGCGCGTGGGCCCGGTGTGCAGCGATGACGAACTGGGCCAGCTCGCCAGCCAGTTCGACCAGCTGCTGTCGGCTCTGCGGCAGCGCAATGACCAGCTCAGGGAGTGGGCGGACTCGCTCGATCGCAAGGTGGCCGAGCGCACGCGCGAGCTGGAGGACGCAAACGCCGAGCTGCGCGCCACCCGGCAGCAGCTGATCACGTCAGAGAAGCTCGCCGTCGCAGGGCACCTTACTGCGGGCGTGGCCCATGAGATCAACAATCCGATCGCGGTCATCCAGGGCAACCTGGACGTGGCCCGCGAGATCCTTGGCCCGGCTGCTGAGCCAGTCCGGCACGAGCTGAGGCTGATCGACGAGCAGGTGCGGCGTATCCACCTGCTGACCAACCGGCTGCTGCAGTTTGTCCGGCCAGAGGCCTACGCCGGCAATATGGAGCGCCTGGATGTGGGTGAAGTGGCGGCTGGCTGCGTCGACCTGGTCCAGCACATGCTGAAGGGCGCGTCGATCCGGGTCGAGCTGGACTGCCTGGCCTCGCGGCAGGTGCGCATCAGCCGCAGCGAGTTGCAGCAGGTGGTGGTCAACCTGCTGACCAATGCCATCCACGCCATGCCCGAGGGCGGCACGCTCACGCTGGGCACGCGCGACTGGGACGGGCAGGGCGTGACGCTGCATGTGCGCGACACCGGCCACGGCATCCGGGAAGAAGACCTGCCCAACCTGTTCGATCCGTTCTTCACGACCAAGAAGCAGATGGGGACGGGCCTGGGGCTTTCCATCAGCTATGCGCTGGTGGAGCGCTACGGCGGCCGCATTACCGTGGAGAGCGCGGTGGGACAGGGCGCCGAGTTCATTGTCTGGCTGCGCGAGGACGGGGCGGCCCCGGCGCAGGCAGAGGCGGGGGGGGGGGGGGGGGGGCGGCGAGCCATGACATGGCATGTTGGCGCCGCGCCCTCGAACCGATCATCGTTCGTGCCTGGCAATGAAGGCTTCCACAGTGTCGTGCAGTAGTACCGGCTTCTCGAGGAAGATGAAATGGCCACCGTCCAGGATGGCAAATTCCGCTCCCGGAATCCGCGCTGCAAGCTCCGCAGAGAAGTGCGGCGGGGCGCAGAAGTCGCGCTCGCCTACCAGTACCAGCGTCGGTGTCGTGATCGATGGAAGATCATCGAAGGCGTCGTGCCCTACGATCATGTCGATCCGGGCAAAGCCGATCTCCGGGTCGAATGTGCCGGCCGATGCGGCATTCACCCAGGCCTGCACCTGCTCCGGGTGCTCGCGGCTGAATTTCGGGTCGAACAGGAACAGTGCGTTCGCCTCGGTGGACGCGCGCAGGCCGGAATCGGTCAGCATGCGTCGCCGCATATCGAACTGGCGGCGGTAGAACGCGTCCGCGCGAGCAATCGAAGAGACAATGGTCGCGCTGCGCAATCGTTCGCGGTGATTGAT
Source organism: Cupriavidus sp. SK-4 (assembly GCF_000611125.1). NCBI lineage: Bacteria > Pseudomonadati > Pseudomonadota > Betaproteobacteria > Burkholderiales > Burkholderiaceae > Cupriavidus > Cupriavidus sp. SK-4. The sequence continues at coordinate 2,452 of NZ_JFJW01000103.1, read as the reverse complement.
CGCCAGCAACTGCGCGATGGCGCCTCCGGTTGAGGACCCGACCACATGGACCGGCCCACACCCGACTGCCTCGATGACCCGCGCCATGTCCCGCGCGTGTTGCGTAATCGTCATGTCGCGCGCGGTGCGCTCGGACTGGCCGGTGCCGCGGTGATCCGGCACGATCACCTGGTGATGCCCGGCGAACAGGTCGATCTGTGGTCCCCAGGATGCGCCCACTCCCGCAAGCCCCGCCAGGAGTAGCACGGGCGAACCCTGGCCCTTGACCTCGTAGTGGATCGAAACACCGTCGGACGTTACGGATGGCATTTTGCGTCTCCGGGTTCAGAGCGAGGCGAAGAAGCGGCCGAACGCGTCGACCTGGCGGGATCACGAGCGGGTCATCGGGCGTCGTCCGGCTGCGTGTTCACCAGAAGCCAAGCACCTTCCACCAGACGCTCCCGACCACGGCGAAGATCAGCAGCTCCACCACGCACATCACAAAGCCGACGCGCCACCAGGTTCCCATCGTGACAAAGCCGCTGCCGAAGATGATCGGCGAGGTGCCTGTCGCATAATGGGTCAGCGTCATCATGATCGCCGAGCCGGCCGCCATAAGCAGCATGAACGGCACCACATACTCTGGCGGTATCAGTTGGACTCCGACCGTCAGGAAGGCGAGCATCATCGCACTGATGTGCGCGGTCGTGCTGGCGAACAGGTAGTGCGAGAACACGAAGACCGCCACCAGGATCGCGGCCGTGCCACCCCAGCCAATGCCACTGGCCACGATCGCGTCGCTCATGTCCTTAGAGAACCACCCGATCACACCCTGCTTGTTCAGTTGCTCGGCCAGCATGATCAGCGCACCGAACCATATCAGCGTGTCCCAGGCGCTCTTCTCGGACAGCACGTCGTCCCAGTCGAGGGTGCCAGTGATGATCAGCACGAACAGGCCGACCAAGGCGACCACCGTCGGGTCCAGCGTGAGCGACGGACCGAACACCATCGCCGGAACGTTGGCCCATAGCAGCAGCAGCAGCGCGAAAGTGAATATCATGACCATTTCCTTCGGCGACACTGGACCCATCTTCGCCATTTCGGCGTGCGCATATTCCACCGCATTGGGTGTGGCCTTGAGCTGCGGCGGCGACAACACAAAGATCACCAGCGGCATCACCAGCATGCATAGCAGGCCGGGCACCAACATGCAAAGTGCCCAGCTCGTCCAGCTCAGATGCAGATTCTGATTGGTCGCCTTGGCGATGTAGTCCACCACCAGCGGGTTCGGGGCGGTGGCGGTCACGAACATCGCCGAGGAGATAGGGTTGGCGTGATAGTTGACCAACGCCAGGTAGGTGCCGACCTTGCCCTCCGTGCCCTTGGCCGGGTCCGAGTCGAATGCGTTGGCGATCGACTTCATGATCGGATGCACGATGCCGCCACCGCGCGCGGTATTGCTCGGTGTGAAGGGCGCCAGCACCAGCTCGCAGGTGGCCAGGCCATAGCCGATGCCTATCGTTCGTTTCCCCATCAGGGCGATGAACATCAGGCCGATACGGGTGCCCAGGCCGGTTTTCTTCACGCCGCGGGAGATCAGGATGGCCACCACGATCAACCAGATCAGCGGGCTGTCGAAAGCGGTCAGCGCATCGGCGATCGCCCCCTTGGACGAGGTCGAGGTCACCTGCGACAACGAGAGGACCACGATGGCCATCATCGCCATCACCCCGATAGGCATGACCTTCAGGATGATCGCAACGATGGTGGTCAGGAAGATGGCAACCAGGCCCCAAGCCTTGGGCGTGAGCCCCTCTGGCACAGGCAGCAGCAGCAGGGTGATCAGCACGGCCGTCGTGATCAGGGCGGGGCCCAGCCGGAACGGGACCACGCTATTGAAGTAGAGGAACGCCGCTTTCAGTTTGGTGAGCATCTTGCGATCCTTCCCAGAAGAGTCGATGGAGTTCCGGATGCAGACAGGGCAGCCCAACCGCCGACCAGAGGAACGCGACCTGCACCGCCCGAAACTGGCATTGCTTCCCTAACGTCGTCCGCCGCCACCTCGTCCGCCGCCAAAGCCACCGCCGAAACCGCCGGCGCGGCCGGAGCCTGAATGCAGGCTCGCGCTTCCGCGGCTGGCATCACGCTGCACCGCCTTGCCGCCACTGCCCACGCCCTGGAAGCCATTGTCCCGGCCCCCCGTAGCATCGCGCCCGCGAAAGTTGTTGCGGCCCGCCGCATCGGCCATGCTCCGGCCGTATCTCTCCCGTGTGGCATTGTCGCGATAGGCAACACCCTGGCGGTGCCGCGCGTCGTGCTGCCAGCGGCCTCCCTCGAACTTGCTGGCGTCGAAATTGCGGTCGATGTTCCGGGCCTTGTGGTGCTCCACGTGTACCCCGCCATTGTTCCAGTCGCAGTCGCCAAAAATGGCAATGGCCCCGGCCAGGCCGATGCCCCATGCGATGCCTCCGAC